>CACBMD010000023.1 GCA_902539895.1 uncultured SAR116 cluster alpha proteobacterium | reverse complement strand
AAGCATAGCCATAACAAATGGAGAATTAGATGATTAAATTTTATTACAATACAAGTCCAAATCCAATGAAAATAGCTTTGTGTTTAGAAGAGATGAATCTGCCATATGAAGCAATTCCAATAGATACTAGAAAAGGCGACCAACATTCAGATTCTTTCAAAGCAATTAATCCAAATGCTAAAGCGCCAGCAATTAAAGATGATGGGAATATTATTTTTGACAGTAATGCTATATTACTATATTTGGCAGAAAAATCTGGAAAATTTATAACTAAAAATACTCCTAAAAATAGAGCAGATCTTTTATCTTGGTTAATGTTCGTTGCTACAGGTATTGGTCCTTATTCAGGTCAATCGGTTCATTTTCAACACATGGCACCACAAAAATTAGACTATGCAATCAATAGATATCTTTTTGAAGCTGAGAGACATTATAATATTCTGGATGATCGTTTATCCAATAATCAATATATGTTGGGTGATACTTATACTATAGTTGATATGTGTGTTTGGGGCTGGGCACGTATGCTACCTAAAGTTATAGGTGAGGGTGAGTTAGAAAAAAGAACAAATTTAAATAGATTGATGATAGAGATTAATAATAGAGAGGCTACAAAAAGGGCGCTGAATATTACAAATACAAACAATCACAGTTTTAAGGTTGAAATAGATGCAGAAGCAAGTAAACATCTATTTCCTTCAAATGAAAGGCTTAAAAACTGATTAGGGTCTGATTTCAAAAACAGAATTCAAAGGATGATCAGTTTCAATTCTCTTTACTGTTTTGAAACCAACTAAATCACAATATTCTTTAACTTTTGCCTCTGGCAAGCCAACAGTTCCAAGACCAGCACCATTGTTTGCAAGTGAAGTAGTCATACAAAAATGCAAACTCATAGCGTACATGAAAGGCACCATTGGTCCTTCGTTGTCAGCAGGATCATCTTCGCACTTAATGTCCATGAGAACAAATATACCGTCATCCTTAACAGCTTTTCTGATTGTTTTCATTCCCTCTAATGGATCAATCATATCGTGAATAAGATCAAAACAGGCAACAAAATCAAATTTTTCAGTTAATGGATTAGATACATCCCACTGCATAAATTTTAAATTATTCTTAACCCCAGCATCTAAAGCAATTTTTTTAGCTCTTTCAATATTAGGTTCAAATAAATCAAAACCAAAAAACTGACTTTTTGGAAACTTCTTCGCCATCTCTACTGTTGATCTTCCTGAACCACAACCAAAGTCAGCAAATGTTACAGAACCTGTTTCTAATCTTGATTTCAGCTCTGGCATTTTATCAACCCAATCTGTTACCAGAAAATGCCTATATCTAGTACATCCTGTTTGATCGATACCGTTCCAAAAACCTTTGTCAATTTTATCATAATTAATACCACCCCCATTTTTAAAAGAATTTAAAAGTTCGTGGTAGGGTAATAATGAGCTATTTAATATTTCAATAAGACCTTTTTGTGAAAATTTTCCTCCCTCTTCAACAAGTACTGGAATAAATTCTTTATTTAAGGATATCTTTCTGCTTACTTTATCAAAATCAAGGTATCCTAGTGAAAACATTCCTAGACCCCATTCTCTAAGATATCTCTCATCGAGGTTCATCCTGTCAGCTAATTCCTGGCTAGTAGCTGGTCCGTTTTTGGCAAGATCCTTAAAAATTCCTAAATCAACACCTATAGCACAAAGGCGAATTCCTACAGCGCCTCTTGCATCTACAACTATTTTTTTTATTAAGTCTTTTTGAGGTAAGTTGTTGTCATCCATTAATTTTCTCCTTCATTCAAAAATTATATAAATTAAATTAAATTTGTAAATTCAGATATTTGGTACGTTTTTTGAAATAAATATAGATCTTTAAATAATTTGTATTTTAAAAATATCTAATTACTATTTTAGGATAATATTAATATTAGGAAAAGCTAATGCGAGATTGGGATACAAGAATAAATACTCTTAAATCTGATATTCAAGCTGCGCGTGAAAAGTATGTTATTCCTTTCATGAAAGCTCAACCTAAACCTGCTCCTCCTCAAACAGAAGTATCTCAAACTCCTTCTCAAACTCCTGAAGAAAATAAAGTTGAAACTTCAACGGAAGCTACAACTGAAAAATTATATGAGAACAAAGACCCAACATCTTCTCTTGATTTAATAGATAAAACTAATGAAGCAAGAAATGAAACTAACTTAGGTTTAACAGAAGAGATAACAAATAAAATTGATATTGCTTTGGAACAAACTAAGCCTGAAGAAGAAGCTCCAACAGTTAATGTTGAAGAAGCTGTTGCATCTGCAGAAGAGGCTCCAACAGTCAATGTTGAAGAAGCTGTTGCATCTGCAGAAGAGGCTCCAACAGTCAATGTTGAAGAAGCTGTTGCATCTGCAGAAGAAGCTCCAACAGTTAATGTTGATGAAGCTGTTGCATCTGCAGAAGAAGTTCAAAAATTAGAAGAAATAAAAGTTGCTGATGAAAATATTGAAGAAAAAGAGGATGGCGTTGATAAAAACCAAACTCAAAAATCTGAGCTTGAGCTTCTAGAGGAAAGAGATGAGAACAGTCTTACCGAAGAAGAAGAAGATAGAATGTATGAATTAAGAAGGTTAAGAGCACAAAAGAGAATTAATGATGAAGTGAGAGAAGAAGAACAAGCAGAATTTAAAAAAGCTGACGAAGAAATTGCTCATTTAAAAACATTGTTAAAGCCTAAGAAGAAAAAGTTACCAAAAGGATATGTAGAATAAGATTAGATTTATCTAACTTTTTTTTTCTTCAGTCTTCGCCATTTCCAAGGCGCTATAAAATCTCCTGACCACATTCCAGCTTTGTTTGATTTGGCAATGACTTCGTCCTTTACATATTTTTTTGAGTATTTTCTATAAGCGAGTGCCCATCCTTTTTTAACCATTAATGAATTAATATCTTTTCCATCTACATAACATATCGAAATAGATCTTTTGTACCTATCTTTTGTTTTTTTTATGCATGAAACCTTTCTTGAGCCAATTATTTTTTTAAGTTCTAAAGTTGCTTTAACTCCACATGAATAAGATTTTCCATTATTATTAGTACAAGTTTGTTTAATTTCTGGTGTATCAATACCATAAAATCTAATTTTTTCGGAGTTAAGTATAATTGTATCGCCATCAATTATTTTTAGAGACGATCCAGCATTTACAACTGTAGAAATAGAAAAAGTATTTATTAATAAAACTAAAAAATATATTTTAAGCATCTAAAAAAATCTTTATTTAAAATTACTTTTTTTCCAGTATAATAAGATGTTATCAATACCCTAATTTCTTTCAAAAGTTACATATATTCAAGTATTATCCATATTTGTTCCTGCCAAAGAACTAATTGTTCCTGAAACAGGAATCATTGATCTTAATTGTAATGCCCAAATTCCGTCTCTATTAGTAGAAATCCAAATTCCTTTAGCTGATCCATAACTTTTTTTATTTATTAACCTTCTATTAAATTGTACTTCACATTGAAGTGTCTTATTTGTCTCATTAATAATTTTACATTTATCTAAAGTTGAAAAATTCCAATTTTCAACTTTAATCATTGTGTCAAGTTGTACTTTTAATGATTTCCAAAAATCTTCACCATTTTTATAAACAACTGGTTCATTTCCATTAGAGTGAACGTAATGGGGAAAATGTAAGTTTGTTATAATTTTAATTTTTTCTGCTGTATTAAAAGCATCAATAAATTTATAAAGACAGGTAACTCCCGGATGTTCATTTTTCATTTATGTTCCTTTAAGCCGTTGTTTAATAAATTTAGTTTAAAAAAAATTATCTTCTTAATGGAGTGTCTAAATTTACTTCTTGAGTCTTTTTTTGTTCTCTTAAAAAAATATAAACACCAGCACTCATTACAATAATTACTCCTATAATAGTTCTGATAGTCGGTATATCGTCAAATAAAAAATATCCAATAATTATTGACCAAATTATTAATGAATATTCAAATATAGATGTAATTGAAGTTGAATAATTACTGTATGCTTTAAAAACACATGTGAACGCAATTGAAGCTAAAATACCCATTAAAACAATATACTTAAAAGTATAATCAAAATTACTAAACCATTCTCTAAAAATAAATTTAATTGTTGGGTCATCAAATTTATCAAATTGACCTGAGCCAAAAACAAAATACATGATGAAGCATAAAATTATGGTTATAATGTAAAAGTAAAACAATTGAGTATATGTGTCATCTTTATCGGATGTAATTTTAGTGATAGTCATCGACAAAGCATAAAAAAGTGCGCATAAAAGTGGTAATAAATTTTTAAAATCAAAATCAGATAAGTTTGGATTTAGGATAATATAAACACCAATAAACCCAAAAAAAATTGCTAACCATCTTCTATAACCAATAGTTTCATTTAAAAGAGTTCTAGCAAAAATTGACATAAAAAAAGGAGTTGAAAAATATAAGGCAGTTGCTACAGCTAGAGATAAATACGTTAATGATATAAAGAACATGCTAAAAGCTAAAAAATGAAGAATTACTCTTATCAATGACAAAACAGGGTAGCGCGTAATAAATATTATTTTTTTTTTATAAATAAGTAGAAATACAGCAGATAATGTTGCTGCAATGAAGGTTCGTCCAAAATAAATTTCATATAATGAGACTTTTTGAAAGATAAATTTTAATATGGAATCATGAACAGAAAATGTTGCCATAGCAACTATGATATAGATTATTCCAATAGTATTGTTAGTACTCATAAAATTGTTACCATTTCAATCCTAAAAGTTTATAACTGCCAATCTATAGGTTCAATATTTTTTTGTTTAAGATAATTGTTTGTTTTTGAAAAAGGTTTAGAACCAAAAAAACCATTATGAGCAGAAAATGGTGACGGGTGAGCACTTTCAAGAAGTAAGTGATTGTTTTTATCAATAAAATTACACTTTTCTTGAGCTTTTCTTCCCCATAAGATAAATACGACATTATTTCTTTTTTCATTAATCACTTTTAAAACTGTATCTGTAAAATTCTCCCATCCCTTACCTTGGTGTGAGCCAGGCATGCCTTTTTCAACAGTTAAACTATTGTTAAGCATCAAAACGCCCTGATGAGCCCAATTTTGTAAATCACCATTTTGTGGAGAAGTTATTCGAAGGTCATCAAATAATTCTTTAAAAATATTTTGAAGAGAGGGTGGAATTTTCTTAAATTTTTCTACTGAAAAGCTTAACCCATTTGCTTGACCTTCTCCGTGATAAGGATCTTGTCCAACAATTACAACTTTAACTTTATTAAGAGGGGTTAAATTGAAAGCGTTAAAAATTTTATTCATAGGTGGATAGATTTTTTTACCTAACAAAATTTGTTGCTTAAGAAATGATCTAAGATCTAACATATATTGAGCAGTGAATTCCTCGTTCAGTTCAATTTTCCAACTTTCATGTATTTTTGCGTTAGACAATTTGTAGTGCTATCCAATTTTAAATTTGTTTATTTTTATATGTTATCTTATATGCCAATCTTCATTAAGTGGTCTAGCGCTATTAAGTTCGCCATAGCCAGCTCCAGTAGTACCAGTTGGTTTTGGTCCAAAATATCTAGGATCTCTCAATTCATTATGAGGTTGAAATCGAATATCACAAGTTAAGCGTATTTTTTTATCATTAGCATAATTTTCAAAAGTGCCATGAACAGTATACATCCCAAAAATAAGTACGTCTCCTGGATTAAATTGAGTGGTTAAAATTTTTGTATTTCTCTCTTGAGCAAAAGTTATGGGATTAGTGTCTATTGTAGCTTTCATATGTTTGTGAATGTCTACGTCAAATCCTTTATATTTGGTTTTAATGTCTGAAAATTTGTGAGACCCTTCAATAATAAATAAAGGACCTTTATCCATAGTTATATCTGTAAAAACAAGCCAACATGTGAGTACCTTTTGACTTTTTCTTGTGAAAAAACCTGCATCACAATGCATATGAGTGAATTTTCCTCCTGATACTGCTCTTAAAAATATAAAATCAAAGCCAATTGAAGAAATGCCAAATATTCTGGAAAAAACACTTTTTAAATTATTTCCATTTGTAATTTTTCTTAATGATTTTGTATTACTTACGTTTTCCCAAAAAACTCCTCTGTTTTTATGTAATTCATCTCTTTTTGATCTGCCTGACCAAATGCCTTCAGTAAATGGATCCTCTAGCTCATCTACATTTTTTAATTTTTCAAAAATATCATTTCGAGCTTTAGTAATATCATTTTTTTCAATAACGTTTCTTAAAAAGAGATAACCATTATCATTTAGTGATTGTCTTAATTTTTCATCAGTTGCATTTTTAAGATTAGTGTCTTTTAATTCACCTAAAAGTGAATTAGGTACAATTACCCCATTAATTAGAGCGTCCATTGAAATCAACCTTACATAAGCAACTATTTTTCTGATTTAATCTATCAACTAAATATTACTGTGTCATTGATATTAGTTATTTTTACCTTGAGTTTTTAATTTTAATAAAGCTATCATTATAATAAAATTATATTAGAGAAATCATTGATAGTAAGTTCTATAAAAACAAAATTAATATCTGTACCATTTTCTGATCCTCCTCAAACAGGCTTTTTAACACTTGAAAAGATAGATCTCTTAATTGTTCAGGTGGAAACAAAAGACGGGGTTATTGGAACTGGTCATCTTCATCCTTTAGCAGGCGGGTTAAAAACTTTGGAAATGTGTATAAATGAAATGTTAAAACCACTTATTATCGGTGAAACTATAGATAATATTGAAGCCTTATGGAATAAAATGTGGAATGCTACTTTCATACAAGGAAGGATGGGAATAACTGTAATGGCAATGTCAGCACTAGATATTGCTTTATGGGATTGTTATGGAAGAACAAAAGAAATGCCTCTCTGGAAAATATGGAAAGGAAATCAAAAACCTTTACCGGTTTATGGATCAGGTTGTTACAGAGGCCTAGGTCATGATGGTATGATACAAAAAGCAAAAAAATATGTTGGGCAAGGATTTAAGTCTATAAAAATGCAGGTTGCACATTGTTTTACTAATGACGAAGACATTGTCAATGTAAGGGATATGAGAGACGAACTGGGTAAAGATATTGGAATTATGATTGATGTTAATCAAGGTTGGACGGTAGAAGAAACTATTAAAGTATGCCCAAAGATTGAAAGTTATGAACCTGAGTGGCTTGAGGAACCAATTATGGCAGACGATTTTAATGGTTATGATAAAGTATGTAATTCAACATCAATTCCAATAGTAACCGGTGAAAATAATTTTACGCATCATGATTTATTACCATTAATGAGAGGGAAAAAAATACCAATTTTACAACCAGACATAATGCGAGGAGGTTATACAAATTTGATTTATAGCTCAAAACTAGCAAATAAATTTGGAATTACAATTGCACCGCATATGTTTCCAGAACTTTCAATACATATTGTTGCCTCTATTCAAAACCCTTCATGGCTTGAGTATATGGGCTGGTATGATCATCTTTGGAAAGAGCCACTTCTTCCGAAAAATGGAACATTGACACCGACGTCACGTCATGGCCATGGTATGGATTTTAAAACAGAAATTGGTATTTCTTAATTAAAGTAATTTTTTGATATATTATAGAAATTGAAGTTTAATAAGAATTATTTATTTGAGAGAGGCAAGAATGAAATTTAAAATTACAAGGGCTAAAGAAAACAAATTTGAATCTGGATTACGTGGTTTTTTTTCATATAAGAATTTAGGTATTGAAGAAGCAACCTCTGGTGATTTTGGAGCCAATGTTATTAGAGCTTTAGAAGGTAAACATGCTAATGGGGAATGGCATTATCATAAATTGAAATTTCAGATGGTTTATATTTTAAAAGGCAGTGTAGAGTTTGAATATGAAGGTGAGGGAACGTTCACTTTGAACGAGGGTGATGTAGTTTATCAGCCGCCAGAGATTCATCATAGAGAAATCAAGCACTCTGATGACCTTGAATTGATAGAAATAACAAGTCCTGCTGAGTTTGAAACTATCTCTTTATCCAAAAAGAATTAATTGACTGAATCAATAATGGCTGAAGAGGTTGCAGAAATTTTCTCTAAACATATTTTTTCGTCAAAATATGAAGATTTAAGTGAAAAAACAATTAAACAATTAAAGGTTTTTTTATTAGATACTATTGGTGTTGGAATTGCTGGAAGTACAGGTTCAAAATTAAACGAACTTAAGAAAATTGCACACACATGGTCTAAGGGTAAAAATTGTACAATCCTTGGAACATGGGATAAGTTTTCAAGAGACGCCTCAACACTTATTAATGCATATCAAATACACTGTCTTGAATTTGACTGTATTCATGAAGGAGCAGTTGTTCACCCTATGGCAGCTATTTTAAGTTCTTTACTCGCTCATTGTGAAGAAATTAATAATTTAGGGCATCACACAAATGGGAAAGAATTTTTAATATCTCTAGCATTAGGTGTTGATATTGCTTCATTTTTAGGTATTTGCGCTCGGGGGGAATTAAAATTTTTTAGACCTGCAACAGCAAGTGGTTTTGGTGCTGTGGCTGCTTTATCAAAAATACAAAAATTTTCTATGGAGGAAATTCATAATGCTTTGGGTATTATGTATTCTCAAACATGTGGAAATATGCAATCCCATGTTGAGGGTGTACCAATTCTAGGACTTCAAGTTGGTTTTAATGCAAAAGCAGCTTTAGCTTCTATGGATCTTACAAAAGCAGGTTTTCCAGGACCTAAAAGAGTTTTTAATGGAGAACATGGTTACTTTAAATTAATAGAAAATGATGACTATGATATTTTATATCTCCAAGAGAATATTGGAAAACTTTGGATGATTGATCAATTAGCTCATAAACCTTTTCCAAGCGGAAGACTAACTCATGGGTTAGTTCACGCTATAAAAGATTTAAAATTAAAACATAGGTTAAATAAAGACGACATTGAATCAATTGAATGTTTTGTTCCGCCTGGAGTTTACAAATTAGTAGCAAGACCAATAATTGATAATCTTACAACGAATTATTCAAAGTTATGTGCTAAATTTGTTGGTGCTAGTTTCATGATAAATGATCATTTGAATATTGAAACTTTTACAGAAAAAAAATATCTAAATAATAAAGATACATTAAATTTTGCTAAAAAAATTACAATGATTAAGAATGACAAACTAGATCAAAAAGTCCTTACTCCACAAAAATTTATCATTACACTTGTAAATAACAGCAAATTTGAAATTAATATTGACCACGTTTATGGTCACCCAAAAGCACCATTATCCGAGAAAGAATATTTAGAAAAATTTTCAAAATGTTGTTTTTCCTCAACCAATAAGGTTGATCAAAATCAAGTAAATAGAATGCTAGATTTTATATTTGATTTAGAAAATAAAGAAAATGTAATAGATTTTTTCAAAACAATTTAATTTTTATTTAAACTAGCTAATTTTTCTACCATTTTAAATAGTACAGAGGTACCTTTGGAAATATCTGATATTTCCGCATATTCCTCAGGACAATGACTTAAACCGTCCATACATGGTACAAAAATCATAGAGGCAGGTGCAACTCTTGATAAATGAGCTGTATCATGACCAGCGCCGCTATCCATTATAATATTTGAGAAGCCATATTCATCAGAAGATATTTTAAATAACTTTACTAATTCTTTATCCATTTCCACATAAGGAGCAAAAGCAATGTTTTTCATTTGAATTTTACATGGACCTTTTTGGTTCATTGTTTCAATTTGTTTTTCTAATTCCTTAATATATTGATCTCTTGAGCTTTTACTGGAAGCTCTTAGATCAATTGTCATTTCAACTTTACCTGGAATAATTGCTGCAGCATTCGGGTGAACATTAATTTTACCAATAGTTGAAACAAAATGTTGATTGCTTTCTTTTGCTAACCTTGAAGCTAACTTATTCACAAACGTTATTATTTCTGAAGAAGTAACAAGAGCATCAGCTCTTTGATCCATTAAAATAGTTCCACTATGACCAGCTTGACCATTTACTTCTACACTAAACCTAGAAATACTTGGAATAGATCTTACAATGCCTATATCTATGTTTTTTTGCTCTAAAACTTTACCTTGTTCAATATGTAATTCTAAACATGCAACAATATTTTCAATAATTGAAAATGGTTTTGTAAGTAAATTAGATTTTCCACCAATCTTATCTATCTCGTCTTTTAAAATTTTTCCCGACGCATTGCTTCTAGACAATATTTCTTGACTTAAAGCACCTATCATACCTCGTGTTCCAATGCATGAAATACTCCAATCATTTAATTCTTCTCCAAGGTAATCATATACTGCAAGATTAAAAGGTAAGTTGATATCATTTTCTTTAATATGTTTTACTACACATAATGCAGCTACAACCCCAGCAATCCCGTCAAATCTTCCTCCTGAGGGTACTGTGTCAATATGTGATCCTATAATAACCACTTTCTCAGTATTAGTTTTTGATTTTAAAAGTCCAATCAAGTTTCCAGCGTCATCTGTAGACACTATCAATCCAAGTTTCTGATATTCATTTTTTAACCATGATCTTGCTTCATAAAACTTTTTACTAAAGACAATTCTTGTATATGGATTTTCTTGATCAGTTATTTTTTCTAAATCATCAATTTTCTGCTTAATGAATGAAATGTTAGATTGAGTACTAAAGTCCATTATTATTTATTCCTGTTGAGCAAATATTAAATTATCAAAATATTTAAAAATTTAAATTTATCTAATAATAAATGGATTTGAAACTGAAGTTTTTTCTGCAATCCATATAGATTTTGTTTGTAAAAATTCTTTAATGGACTCTTGCCCACTTTCTCTTCCTCTGCCTGATCTTTTATAACCACCAAACGGAGACATAAAACTAACAGCTCTATAAGTATTTACCCACACTGTACCCGCTCTTAAGGCATCTGACATTCTAAGAGCTCTTCCTATATCATTAGTCCACACTCCTGCAGCTAACCCGAATATTACGTCATTTCCAATTTTTGTAGCCTCTTCTTCGTTTTTAAAACGAATTATAGATAATACCGGTCCAAAAACTTCTTCTTGTGCTATTCTCATATCATTATTAACGTCGGTAAAAATTGTTGGTTCTACAAATCTATTACCTTTTACATCTGTGCCAGAATATGCTTTACCACCTAAAAGACACTTTGCTCCCTCAGATTTTGCAATATCAATGTAGCTCATTATTTTTTCAAATTGCGGTTTAGTTGTTACAGGGCCAACATGAGTGTCTAAAGACATAGGGTCTCCAATTTTTGCCTCACTCGCAACCTTTACAAGTCTATCAACAAACTTCTCATATATTGAATCTTGAACTAAAAGTCGAGATCCAGCTATACATGTTTGGCCTGTTGCAGCAAATATTCCTGAAATCACACCCATAATAGCTGCCTCAAAATCAGCATCCTCAAAAACAATATTAGGTGATTTTCCACCTAATTCTAAAGATACAGGCATTATTTTTTTTGCGGCAGTTTCATAAATTTTCTGTCCAGAAATATCTGATCCTGTAAATGCAATTTTTGAAATATTTTTATGTTCGACAAGTGGTTGTCCGACTTCAACACCCATGCCTGTAACGCAATTAACAACACCATCAGGAAAACCTGCTTCTGATATTAATTTCATAAACTCTAAAGTAGAAGCTGATGTAAATTCGGAAGGTTTAACCACAGCAGTATTGCCAGCTGCAAGTGCAGGAGCAAGTTTCCAAGATAAAAGTAATAAAGGTGAATTCCATGCTGTTATCATACCAACGACACCAAACGGCTCATATTTTGTAAAGTTGAAAATACCAGGTTTGTCTGACGGCAACACTGCTCCTTCAACTTTATCAGCTAGTCCGCCAAAATATCTATACCATTCTGCAAGATATTTAGTTTGTGCTCCCATTTCTGCTATAAGTTTTCCGTTATCTTGAACTTCAATTTCTCCTAATTTCTGAGCATCTCGCTCTACAAGTTCTGCTAATCGAACTAATAATTTACCTCTTTCAGTTGGTTTTGTTTTAGACCAATTGTTTTCAAATACCTCTTTTGCTACATTCACAGCAGCATCAACATCATAGGCATCACCTTTTGCAACCTCAGCCCATTTTTCACATGTATACGGATTCTCAGTTTCAAAATATTCACCACCATTTGGCAACATTTCTTTTCCATTAACAAAATGGTTGTATTTTTTCATATGCAATACCTCTGTTTAGTTTCTTTAAGTTATATATTTCAAAATTTATTTAAACACTTTTGAAGACGTAGTTGAATATATAATTATACAATTTTGAAATAAATAATCATAGATACATACGAATTCGATAATATAAATTAAAAATTAATATATTTATCTATTGTTTAAAACTTGAGTAGAAAATTCTCTAACAAGTAAAAATAATCGATTAAATCTTTATTAATAATTTTCTCATTCGACTTATGACCTTCTGAACCTGAACCAGGACCAATGTTTATAATATTAATATTATCATCTGCAAAATATCTTCCATCACTTACGCCAATAGAAGATAAAAACTCAAGTTTTTTGCCTGTGATCAAGCGCTTTGATTTTGATAGTTCTTTTAAATAGATATTAGATTTGTTAGACTTGAATGGATTTGTACCTGTTATAAATTTTATTTTAGCTGATTTATCTATTTTGAGTATAAAGCTTTTAATTTCATTAAATGCTTTTTTTACATTCTCTTTGTGCGTAATTCTTCTATCTATAACAACTTTAGTCTTATAGGGTACTACGTTCACATTTTCTCCACCCATTACAATACCTACATTTAGCGTTGATATTTGATTTCCAACATTATATTTTTTCAAAATTTTTTTAAATTCATTATTTAATTTGTCGATAATCCTCGCTGATTTATCAATTGCATTAATCCCTTTGTGTGGTTCACCTGCATGTGCGGTTTTACCAAAAACTTCAATTTCTAACCAAAAAACACCTCTTTCTTCTATAATCACATTATTATTAGTTGGGGCTCCTAATATTAATGTATGGGGATTTATAGCTTTAATTTTTCTTAAATACTTTGTTCCGTCAGGTCCAAGATTTTCTTCATCTGTCACAAAAGTAAAATCAACATTCTCTTTAATGTTTGGGAAAAGTCTTTTAAAATTTTTGGCTAAATATAAATGAACTGCAGCACTTCCTTTACAATTAACAGCTCCAAGTCCATATGAATAATTTTTTTCTATTTTGAGATCAAAAGGATTACTTTTCCATTCACTTATAATGGGTCTGACGGTATCTATATGCGAATTAAAAACGATTGACCTATCTGAACCTTTATGTGTTGATGCCACAACATTTATTTTTTCATTGTCAATACCAAAAGTTTTAATATCTAAACCACTATTTTTTAAATAAGAAACAATAAATTCTGCAAATTTTTTACTATTTCCAGGAGGGAAACATGTATCAATCTTAACAATGTTTTTTAATAAATTTAGCAATTCTAATTTTATTTTTTTTGTCATTATTCTTAGCTGTCAAATAAAAATTAAGTCTTCAATATAAATTTCATCTTTTACATTTATTAATTAAATTTTAAATTTTTGTTAAGTTTATTTTTGATGTGGTTGAATTCTGCCTTTCATTTTATTAAGTATCATATATAAATTGTCATCTCACAAGAAGTTACAAAAACCTTTTATTAAGTCACAAATCAAATTATATATATGTCTTAGCGTTTTTAGGATTTTACCATTTGTTTTAATAATTGATATAACTATAAGGAACCATAATGAATAGTATAATTCAAGCTCAAGGAATACACCATATAACCTTAAATGGAGCTGATAAAAAAACTTCCATTGATTTCTGGCAAAATATACTTGGTATGAAATTTATTTTTGAACAGCCAAATTTAGATGACTTGAATACAAATCATTTATACTTTGACTGTGGAGACGGAACTACTGTAACAGTTTTTACTAATGAAAATTTAACACCAGATAAAAATAAATTAAAAAATGAATGTGGAGGGGTTCATCACGTTGCATTCTGGGTAAGTCAAAGCACTATTCGAATTGCTGAAAAAAACTTAAATGATAATGGTTTTGCAAATACTGGAATCAAAGATAGAGGGTTTATGGATTCACTTTATTTCAGGGAACCACTAGGTTTACTTATTGAACTAGCAAGTTATAAATTCGATCCACCGATAGGATTTACTCATGCAAATGTTTTAGAAGAAGCGCATAAATTAAGAATTAAAAGAAACGCCCTAAATATTCAAGATGAAGACATAGCAAGTGCCATAAAAAAACTGAGACAAAAATAAATTTATTTATGAAAAATAAAAGATGTTGAGTAATCTATTAAAATTTTTTGATGATTTTTCTAAGAACAGAAAAACAAGGGAAAAAGTTATAATAAAAATCTTTGCAAAAGATAATGTTGATCTAGATTATGCAAATAGATGGAATGCTCCACTTTTTAAAAAAAAAGTTAAAACAAAGAATATGTTAATAATAAATTCTTTTTTGATTTGCTTAATAATATTTTTAATTTTCAAATAAACATGCAAAAAATTTTAATTATAATTGGAATAATTTTATTAATAATAGGTCTATTATATCCTTACACCAAAAAACTTGGTTTAGGACAACTACCAGGTGATATATTATTTAAAACTGGTAATTCTACTTTTTTCTTTCCTGTGATGACCTGTTTAATAATTAGTATTATTTTAACAATAATTTTTAATCTGTTTAGATAATTAAAATAATCTAATACCTAGGTTTAACGGTTTTTAGTTTTTTATCAATCCACGAAGTAATTCCGCCTTTTGCGTTATATATAACATTATTAAATTTTTTATCCATCATCTCAGCAATTATCTTAGTTCTTCTACCTGTTCGGCAAATTAAAATAATAGGTTCCTCTTCATTTATTTTTAAACGTAATTGGTTATACCACTCATCTAAATTATAATTTCCCTTTTTATCAAAAAAAGTTAACAAAATACTGTTAGGAACAACTCCAGTTTGATCCCATTCAGAACTTCTTCTTATATCCACAATTGGAATATTATTTTTAGATAATTCTTTAATTTGTTCATTATTAACATTAACAATTTCAGCAAATGCAGTTTTGATAGTTAACAAAAAAAAGATATAACATAAGCAAATTCTAACTAACATCCTTCTTCACTAACTATAATAGATAATACTTAACTAACACATCCAATTAATAATTAAAATCAAGCATATTTATTGATCTACTAGAGGTTCTTTTCATATTGACTTTATTAAAATAATTTTCATGCTCTTTTTGAAAATTTTTTATTTCTTCAATACTTTTTTCAAAAGCTTTTTGGTCTTTATATTCAAAAATTGAGGATAAGGCAAAGCCTCCAGCCTTATTCCATATTTGGTTAACTCTCCAGCGAATTAATCCATGTTTTTTTAATTTCTTATAGAATTCATCTCCATGTTTTTCCATAAGGTGAAGAAAAGACTCCATTTCAATTTCTGTAGAAAAATCATTAATTGTATAACTAATTAATTTTGCATCAGTCATATTTAAAAAGTCTCCTCTAATAAAAATTTAATTTTTTAATAAAATTAAATTTTTTTATTTTATCCTGATGCAAATGTTTCGCCAGCATGACTGCTAATCATAACATTATCAAATTCTTCAGATGCTTGTTCTCTAACACTTGCAATTTTTTCTGCAGCTTCTTTTGCTACCGCTCCATTTGGCCATTCTGTTATAACCATAAATTTTAACTCTTCAGTTTTACACATTTTTACTGAATTCGCGCCTAGTGATAATATCATAGGAACATATTTTTCTGTTGCTTTTGCTTCATCTTCTTTATTCCAAGTTTTGGCTTCCCAATGGGATACCGTGAAAAATGACATTTTATAACCTTTCAAGTCTAATCATACTTATTATTTAAGATTAGATATGTGAATTTGAAAAAAAAAGTCAATAATCTTATTTATTCAATTCTTTTAAAAAATGCTTAATTTTATCAAAAATTTTAAATTCATAGAGATTGTTGTGTCCTGCGTCACTTACAAATATAGCTTTTTTAGGTTCTGGTGCAGATTTAAAAACTTTTTTACCAAAATTGATACTAATTACATCATCCTTTTCACCATGAATAACTAGTAATGGTGATTTAATTTTTTTTACTATACTTAATATATCAAAGCGATCTAATACAAGTAATTCAGTAGGAAGATACCAATAATGACGAGATGCAACATCTGCAATTGATGTGTATGGAGCTTCTAAAATTGTTGCTTCAAATTTGTCTTGAGTAGAAAATTTTACAGCCAAGCCACATCCTAAAGATTCTCCATATAATATAGTTTTATTTTTAGGTATGTTTTGTTCAGATAAGAAATTTATAGCTGCTTGTCCATCTTTATAAAAACCTCTCTCTGATGGTTTTCCAGGATTTTCACCATAACCACGATACTCAACTAAAAATAATCCATGTCCCTCTTCTAGAAATGGTCTGAATTTTTCAACTCTGTGTCCAACATGACCTGCATTACCATGAAATACCATTATGATGCTTTTTTCTTTGCTAGATGGTTTTTTAAATAAAGACTTTAGTAACAACCCATCAGAAGTTATAAATTCAATTTTTTTTAGTTCTGTTTCAGCATAATAAGATACATCCATTTTCCCCTTGGAAGGAAGATATAATAAAGATCTTTGAAAAATAAACATTATCAAAATGATAACTAAATAAAAACATATAGCATAAATTATGAATGTTTTTATATTTGTCATTTATTTTCTTTACTAGAATTTACATTTAAGAATTTAATCTAGATTAAATCCATATTTGTTAAAAATATTTTTAAAACTGTTGGTGTAGTTTTGAAACTCTTCTTTTTCTAAATTAAAAGTTTCTTTTTTGCATTTGAGAGTTTGTTGTGATTCTCTTATTTCGTCTTTCTTTGCGTTGCTAAAATCATAATAATAAGCAGTATTATCTGGTTTTATAACTATCTTGTAATTATTTAATTTTCTGCCACCCCACATAAATGAATTATCAATACCATTTACTTCATGGAATGCTGGGAACATTTCTTCATTAGATTCTAAGGTTAGTGCCCCTACGGAAATACCATTAGATTTGTAATTTGGAAAATAACCTACATTCAAAATTGGTTTTAAAAGAAAAAAAGTTCCACATTCCCATTCTACAAATTTAATAAGATGATTATTCAAGTAAGACTTTATTTTATTTTTTCGAAAATTTTGACTACTCGAGGATGTTTTTGATTTTTCTGATTTGATTATGCTTACAACCTTATTTGAAGCATTTGTAACTCTATCTGAAATTGATGATATATTTTCATTAGCCTTGCAAGCAAACAATGTGAAAAATAAGAATATTACAACGTAAATTTTCATTTTTTTAAATTATCATTTTAGTTAGATTTCTCAAAATTTTATTTCATCAATTTCCTTTTCCGATATGGGCAATACCTTCAATTTCCACATATATATCAGGTGTTGCTAGTTTTGAAACTTCTACTAATGAACATGCTGGAAAATTACCTCTAAAAAATTCTGATCTTGCCTTCCAGACCTGTTTGTTGTTTTCAATCCGAGTAACAAAAATTGTTAGTTTGGTAAAGTCTGCCATCTTACCTCCCGCTGCTTCTATCAAAGCTTTATGTTTCTGGAAAATAATTTTAGTTTGTTCATACTCATCTTTCCCATCAATTGTTACACCATCAGGGTTTCGCGACGTCAAGCCCGCGATATATGCAATGCCGTCGCACACTATACAGTTTGACCAAAGGTTAGGTGCTGGTTCTTTTACCTTTGGACTTATATAACGTTTAATCATTTTAAAATCCTTTCACTTTGGAGAATAATTGTCTAATCAACTACTTTCATGATTAA
Organism: uncultured SAR116 cluster alpha proteobacterium; assembly: GCA_902539895.1. Classification (GTDB taxonomy): domain Bacteria; phylum Pseudomonadota; class Alphaproteobacteria; order Puniceispirillales; family Marisalimonadaceae; genus Marisalimonas. The sequence continues at coordinate 2,884 of CACBMD010000023.1, read as the reverse complement.
ATTGTTTGTCTACAGGTACTTTTAGTCCATTTAGTAAATGGTTTGTTCTTCCTGCAAGTGATACGATTGATAAGAACTCAGCGTATTGTTTATCAGTCATACCTTTCGATCTTGCTGCAGCAGTGTGAGAATGTATACAATATTCACAGCTATTAGCGATAGATACAGCTGCATAGATTAGTTCTTTTGTTAGAGGATCAAGATGACTTGGTTTTGTCATTACTTCTTTAACATCACGCCACGTAGTTTCAAGTAGTTCAGTATCAAATGCAAGATAATACCATAAATTATTTATAAAATCGCTATTACGTGTGGCACGAATATCATCAAAAACAGCTTTAATTCGGGGGTTTGACTCTGGATCCTGGGGTAACGTTATAGTGGACATAGGTGGACCTTTCTTTGAAAAATTTCAATTGTAGATTACAATAGATTAATATCGATTTAATTTAAATTTCAATAGGAATAAAATGACTACAAATGTTGCTATTATTGGCTTAGGTATAATGGGAACTCGAATGCTTCAACATATGAGAAAACATAAAGAATTTAATCCTAATTATTTATGGGACCCTAACCCAATTGCATGTGAAAAAGCTATAAAACAAGATAGTGAAAGTAAAATAATGAAAAATGCTGATGAAGCTATAGAAAAGGCTGATTTGGTTTATTTAGCTTGTCCTCCAACTGTAAGAAAGACATATGCCTTGAAAACAGTAGAGATGGGTAAAGCTCTTTTTATAGAAAAACCTTTCGGTGTAAATATTCAAGATAGCAAAAACTTTATAGAAAAACTTCAAAATTATGATGTTCCCATAGCAGTTAATTTTACACAAGCAGGGGGTATAGCCTTAAAAGATTTGTTGGATAGCAAAAACAATGGTGATATGGGCGAAATGCTTGGTGTTGACATTATAGTTACATATTCTTCTTGGCCACGTCAGTGGCAAAAAGAAGCCGATTGGCTAAGGTTTAAAAAAGAGGGTGGTATGACAAGAGAAGTAATATCTCATTTTCTTTTTTTTACTGAACGTGTAGTAGGGCCTCTTAAGGTAAAATGGGCCCACACTTCTTATCCAGCAGATCCACTTTTATGTGAAACAGCTGTTCTAGCTAAACTAGAAAATAAGGATGGTTTGCTAGTAAATATACTCGCAAGTATTGGTGGAGTTCAACCTGATCGTCAAGAATTCACTATTAAAGGATCAAAAAAAAGTAGAAAAGTAGCTGAATTTTATAAAGATTCAGTATCAGTGGGTGAAAACTTTATTCCTCTCAGGAAAGAACCCAAAGATCCACGTGCCGTGAGCTTAAAATCACAACTTGATAATTTAGAACTTAAAATAAATAATAAACCAAATAGTCTAGCTACAATCGATGAGGCGTTTAGAGTACAAAAATTAGTAGAAGAAATATTGTCAAAAACATAAATTAAATAAAAACTTTATGGGGCTTAACGTGAAAAATATTTTAATTATAATTTTTTTTATTTGCATAAGTTTTGGTACAAAAGGAAATGTTAGAACATTAGAAATTGGTTCGCTTTATTATCAATGTAAACCATATGAGGATGTGGATTTTGATTTTGAAAAAATTTCTCAATCTGATCAAGTTAAAGCTATGATATGTAGAACAACGTTAATTGGTGTAGTCAATACTGGATATAACTTATGTCAATCATTAAGGTGGTATTATAAAGATGCTAATAATGACACAAAAAAAATTTTGACAGGTTTATCATCTTGGTACGCTAATGAATTAGTAGAAAGTGAAAATAAACTAATAATGGGCTTTAATAAGCGGGCTGAAAAAAATCAACATCTTTGGAAAGAATTTGTAACGGGGGTTCCTTTTAAAAGAGATTATATGGCAAAAAATTATTATTGTAATTTGCAGTGAAATTTATTCTAAATGAGGTTTATGAATGAAACATGAAATGAAGGAAAGTCTACCAAAGTCATGGGATAAGACTAAACGTGTTTATGAAATTTTATATCCTAGTGGTAAAAAGGAAATTTGGAAAGATATAACTGCACGTGAATGTTTAACAAAGTATGAAAATATGGATCCATTTGGAAATGGATTAAAATTAAGAGAGATAGAAGGAAAAGAGCTTAAATTATTAAAGGTAATGGAAACTGGAAAAAATTAGTTTCACATAATAGAAAAATTTTTTGATATATAGAATACCCTTGGTTCTAAATATAATCCCTAAGAATGAATAATCCCCAGCACAATAAAGCACACCAAATTAGAACTCTTTTTTGTTTAGGTGACATATGATAAAATTAAACTAAAAATTTTTATTAAACAATAAAGTTAATATGAAAAAAATCTTTTTAATTACTTTAATAACTTTTTCAAATCCTGTAATTGGTAAAGAAGGCGGTATATTTGATTGCTCATCTAAAGTAGGTTTGGGGCTGGATTTGCTTGATAATATTTACTCTTATAAAGATCAAGGAATTCAAGAAAACTTTAAATTAAAATTAAACCCCAAAGAGATTAATTTTGTGTCAGGAAAAATCAAAAGAAATTATAAAATAATTAGTAAAAGAAATAAACTTGATGGCAGTATGATATTAGTATCTCATCATATTAATAATGATTATTATGGTGGATACATGCTAACTTTATCAATTAATAATAAAAGTAAAGAATACTTATATTCATCTGCTATGATGGGTGCTGGTGAGATTTTAGAGGGTCCAGTTGGCAGTCGTGGTAGCTGCAAAAAATTCTAAGTTTTTAATTGGCTTTATGCTTTTTTACTTGTATCTTACTTGTGCTCCTACTTAAGGGGTTTTATTTAAGAAAATTTATATATAATCTTAAACAGTCTTAAAAATTATTTATATAATTTCAATTGCAACTTTAAAGTAAA
>CACBMD010000022.1 GCA_902539895.1 uncultured SAR116 cluster alpha proteobacterium | reverse complement strand
CAACAGGCACAAAATGGTCTACCGTTTGGTCTACCCTAAATATTACATACTAAATTAGCGTTCTTAGTATAGAGAACGTGAACATGAATATGTATCACTTAACTGTAACACTATAAGTGTAATCCTACCCCACACGTGTGCCACCCCGCCCTTGTAGGTATAGTATTCATTAGCTCTGCAGCAGATGGGGTCATATAGCTGTTAACCACTTTAATGAGTCATAGAGAGTCATACAGAGTCATTACTGTTATCAGAGTCAATTGTGCATCCAATGTGCTTATAGTGGCTGTATGAGTCTGTATGAGTCAGGGATGGGTGTAGATAGATATGTATTGTTAGGGTGTGTGACAGATTGGGGTGTGAGTGTGTTAACTAGTTTAGTATATTAAAGCTACATATTATTATGGACACTCAACCACATTATATCTCTAACTGTTCATTGAGAATATTAAATGTGGTTAAAGTGGCTGTTTAATCAAAAAATTATAAAAATAAATCTAGTTAAGTTTATAATTTCCCTTAAATATATTTTTACTTTGAGTATAACCTTTCTTTGCTGCTTGAATTTGAACTCTTGTTACAGTTCCTTTTCCAGATATAGATTTATATTTACCAGTTCCTCCAATAAATTCAAAAGTTGCTGAGCCATTTTTTCCTACTTCGCCTGAACCTGTATATTTTGTAAAAGCTGTATCTCCATTAGCAAATAGAAATTTACATATACCTGTTTCATCATTAAATTTACCTTTAGATGTTGTAAGTCCACCGACGCATTGAACAGATGAGTTGTTTCCAAATTTGGTTCCGTCCATTGCAACACCACTATATAAACCATCGTATGTTATTGAAAGGTTACCATTACCAGCATTCATGACATTTAAAGACCATGCACCAAAACCCTCAAGGTGAATTCTGCCAGAATGCCCATCTGCATAAGCACCAAAATTGACAAATAAAAAACCCAAGATAACTAATATTTTTTTCATAAAATTATACTCCAATATATTTAATATCTAATGCTAAGAGTTATTTATTACCATTTCATTACATTTATAAATTAAATTACTGTTAAAAAAGTTTATGATGAATAATTAAGCATTTCCTAAAATAACTGTTCTTAGTATAGATAACTGTAAACACCCTGGGTGTTATTAATGTCCTTCTTATTAATACATTTATACTGCCTTACATTTTAAATGTTACCACCCCACACATGAGCCATGGGGGTATAGCTAGATATGTATAGTTAGGGTGTGCAACAGATGGGGTGTTATAGTAAGGTTATTCAAAACTTTTTGTTAACTCAGGACTTAATATTCCAGTTTCTATGGTAAACTTACATTCAAACTTTGTTGCAAAGTTTTTTATTCTCTCTTTCATTAAAGGTAAGAAGTTTTCCATATTTTCTTTTGTATCAAAACAATGAACACCCAAACCCTTATCTGGAGAAACATGAAAAGAGTTCATCCATAATCTTCCTTTAGGGTTTTTGGCAGGTTGATTGGCTGCAAGATAGTCATGAGCTATACCCATAACTTTTGGGTTCATGTATCTAATATGAAGAAAAACACAAAAATTTGTAGACATTTCATCTCCTTTATTAATAGCTAATCTTAAATATCAATCTAATAAATATTCAAGTGGACCCTCAAATGACCTGACTTTCAGAGTTGTTTTTAATTCATTAATTTCTGTATTGTTCATCATTTTAATTTTATCAGCTGATTTTTTATTATCAAATTCAGCAATAACAAAAGCGGATATTTCATTTACTTTAAAAACTTTTGCATTCATTTGCCCTTGTTCTAAATTTTTAGGAAAATGAGTAACTTTTAAATAATCCAAGAAAATATTTAATTGCAGTTTTGTTGGAGCAGTTATTTCAACAATTCTTATGTACATGAATCCATTCCTTCAATATGCTATTTCTAAATAATAATTTCATTCCCTACCCATCCACATTCTATCTCTATCTCTCCATTGAGAGTATTCACTTTCTGCATTAATGATGTCATCAACTTCAATTGTTCCATCACTATTAATAATAGGCTTCTTATCTTCATAAAGTCTTATTTTATCATGAATAACTTTTTCAACTAAATCTCTTTTCTCACTAAGACTTGAATTAAACCTCTCAAAATATGCTCTTCTCATAGCTTCTTCTAGTCCACCTTTATCACCATATCCATGATGCATTACAAAACTATCATGTATAGGTAATGCAGGTGCATCCGAGTTGGCAAATTGAAGCATCACACTTTCAGCTATACAACTATCCTCAAATTGAAGCTTGTTACCAAGTCCTTTAAAGAATAAATCTTTTATAGGTTTATGTGCTTTTAAGATTTCTTCTTTTAATTCTTTCCATGTCATTCCTATTGCATCTAACTCAATTCCGTCAGGCTTTCTATCAAGAGTTGTTTTTGATTGAAACATCGCATTAAATGCTTCTTTAACAACATCACGATGGTCTATACCAGCTACTCTACTGTATGCATCTTCGCTTCCTAACTCATGATTATATCTGTCATAAATCATGTTTGGGTTCATTTGTGAGAAGTCATATTCTGTTACTTTTTTGCTGTCTATAGTAATGAACTGTCTGTACTCCTTTGGTACATTTTGCCACCATCCTCTATAAAATCTTCCACCTTCATTGAAAGTGCTATTAGTAAAGATACGTACTAAAACTTTATGAGTAAGGTCTATTGGTTGTTTATCATTATCCAATAAAAGTCTTTCTTGTAATTCACTAATTTCAGTATCTTTAATTTGCAAATCAAGAATGTGTTTTGAAAAACAGTGGTTAATCTCTCTAAGATTTATTCTCCATTGCTCTGTATCTTTATCCTCTTCATAAGCAACTATCTGTCTTCTTCCATCAATTTTATGTCTAAGTAAAATGGTCTGTATATCAATGTTAGGTTTGAGTGTTATTGCAGGATGACCTTCTAGTTCTTCAAACATTTCAGTAAGACGATGAGTAGCTTTATATCTTGTTAAACTACCTTCCATTTTAATACGGTCATAGTAACCATCTTGTACAACATAAATCATGTCTAGTTCTTGAAGACCATCAAATGCATGAATAGCCATACGGTATGTTAAATTTGGGTCACGATATTGTTTTAATGCTGAGTAAAAGTTCTTATTCTTTTGCATTGATGAATGATTATCTGGATGTGTGTGATGCTTCTTCCATAAACCAATTAAAAGATATCTAACTGCATAATCAAAGCGAAGTTGTTCATCATCTTTCCATGAACGCTTTAGAACAATATTATTTGCAACATCTTGAGTTAATTTTTTACATAGTTCGTCAAATGAGTTCATGGTTATCTTAATCTTTATGGATTGAACAATGTTATTCTGAACTATGATTGAAACCAGAATGATGTTTTTTGAATTTGGCACCAAAAGGAGTTAGTGCATCAATTAAATCTTGTTTAGAGTTGCCAAAAACTAGCCATTCTTTAATGTCAACATGATTCATTACTTCTTCGGCTATAGGGCTTGACATATGGTTGTTTAAACGTTGCATTGCCCCGTCACTGTCAATAAATGACTCTACTAATGTTGCTTCTGAATTATCATCAGACAAATACCATTCATAACTTATAGTTTTTTCCTCCTTTAAATCAAATACATACTTTGTAGCACGTTCATTTGCCCATTTTCTAAATTCGTTAGCATCAGACTTGATACTACATTGAATAGTAAATATTATTTTTTGTGATTTTGTATTAAGTTCACCCATCATTTTTCCTATGTTAATTTAAATTAATTATAAAAGTACATGATAAGTAAATAACATATTTAGATGGAAATTATTTAATTTATATCAAAAAATATAGTTCCATTCTTTTACCATTCCTTCAGCTGTTCACGCTATATATAAATAGCCTACATAACTAATCCCTGTCTCATACAGACTCATACAGCCACTGTAAGCACATCTTATGTACCAGCCAATCTACTTACACTAACACTACTGTATGATTCTGTATGTCTCATTAAAATGGTTAACACTATTTACACCCCATCTGCTGCAGAGCTAATGAATACTATACCTACAAGGGCGGGGTGGCACACGTGTGGGGTAGGATTACACTTATAGTGTTACAGTTAAGTGATACATATTCATGTTCACGTTCTCTATACTAAGAACGCTAATTTAGTATGTAATATTTAGGGTAGACCAAACGGTAGACCATTTTGTGCCTGTTGGCACAGATTCAGTTATACATAAACTGAGGGTAGAGCTTGTATTCAACTACAAGTGGTGCACTGTAGATGAGCATAACTTCTCGCTACCCGCTCCATCTCATGTAAATCAGTCGCCCTAAGTAGTTGATATGTAAGCTCTACCCTCAGTTTATGTTTAATTTTCTTTTCTGTTTTGCTGCAAAAAAAGAGTAAAAAAAACACTTAATAATATAATTAAACCTCCGAGTATAGTAATTAAAGATGGATTTTTTTCATACCATAAAAAATTCAAAATAATAGAAATTGGTGGGATTAAATAGAGAAACAGCGAAGCTTTATTGGCTCCATAATAACCAACTGAATAGGTCCAAGTTAAGTAACCTAATGCAGTAGGAAACAATGCCAACCATAAATATGTTAATTTAATTTCATTATTGGCTTGGGAAATAAAATCATAAGTTTCTGGGAACCAAAATAACATGGGTATGGTTCCAAAAATTATTGTATATGCAGTAGAAGTTATTGCACCATATATCACTACTAAAGGTTTTACTATATGAAAATAGATTGCAGTCAACATAGCAGCAAATAATATTAAGCTTGATCCACTTCCTATATTTAAGCCACCTTCTTGATCAAAAGATATTAAACTAACTCCAAACATACAAATAATTATTCCTAGCCAATGTATATATGAAACCTTTTGTTTCAAAATAAAAAAGCCAATTAAAGCAGTAAATAATGGGTTACAATTGACAATGAAGCTCCCTGCCCCAGCTGAAACACTCTCTTGTCCATGGTTAAGAAATAAATTATAAAAAAAAATTCCAATAAACCCTGCAAAAAAATAGCGTAATAAGTGGTTTAATTTAACCTTTTTTTTATAATTATTTATGCACCAAATAACAGCTAGTAAAGCTGCCAAAGAAAACCTTCCTGCTGCCAAGATGAAAGGACTTGATGTTTCTAAAAGAAACGACATAGCTGGAAATGAAGATCCCCAGAAAAAAACAGTACAAAATATAGCTAACATTGGAACTATTTTTTTCATTAATCGTACAATAATAAATCTTCTAGTTTTTAGGAAGGGATAATTTGTCTAGGACACTATACTTAGATAAAAGGTTTTTAACAAAACCATTTTCTATATTTTTTTTTACAAAATTATTTATAAAATTTTCAGCTTCTAAATTTCCAGGTTTACTCCCAATACACTGATTTATAAAAGTAAATGACTCATTTAATATAAAGCAGTCAGTAGTTTTTTTTATATCATCAACTAATTTAGGTCTTAATCCAGCCAATACTTCGTATTTATTTTCTTGAAAAATAGCGAAAGATTCATCTATAGATTTTGCTCTTATTAAATCTGCATTTTTTATATTCTCAGTTAACCAAAGATCATATGCACTTCTTTCGGCAACGGCAATTTTAATTCCTTTTTTATCAACATCTTTTAATGTTTTAATATTAATTCCATTCCTAATTAAGAAAGTTGATTCAATAGAAGTGTATGGCAGACTAAATGTAATTGATTTGGCTCTTGCTGGTTCATTTGCAATATTTCCAATATCCCAGATATCCTGTGAAATTGCATCTGCAAGTTCCCCAGGTCTATTAAAAGTAATTAATTTAATATCTACATTCAATTCTTTAGCAAGCGCTCTTGCCATGTCTGGAGAAACTCCTTGTGGATCACCATTACTTTCTTTACCAGTAACTAATAAAAAGTTACTTAAATTTATAGCAGCTCTAAGGTATCCTTTCGGAGCTAATTGTTTTATGACATTTTCTATCAAAATATACTCTCAGATTAATTGTTTATAATTATTTTATACACTCAAAAAATTTGATTATAAACTGAAATATAATTATTTTATAACTCACAACAAAAAATAAGTGTCTAAAATTTAAGCAAATTAAATTTTATTTGAATAATTTTCATACAATTTTTGTGTTTTAGAAAAAAATTACTAAATTAAGTTTTTACATAGGGGGATGATATGGATTTTTTTACTTCCAGAAATAAGATTAAATTTTTTAGTATATTTTCAACTTTACTCTTGACAATGGTTTCTTTTCCAGCTTTTGCTGAAATTAATAATGGCGATACAGCCTGGATTTTGACCTCAACTGCTCTAGTATTATTTATGACTTTACCAGGTTTAGCTCTATTCTATGCAGGATTGGTAAACTCAAAAAATGTTGTATCAGTATTAATGCAACACTTCTCCCTTGCCTGTGTAGTATCTATTATTTGGGTAGTTGTAGGTTATAGTTTAGCGTTTTCTGAAGGAAATGCATGGATTGGTGGGTTTGGTAATATGTTTATGAATTCAATTGAGTTAGAAACACCATCTGGAAGCATACCTGAAAGCCTTTTTGCAACATTCCAAATGACTTTTGCAATCATTACCCCTGCTCTGATGATAGGTGCGTTTGTAGAAAGAATTAAATTTTCAGCAATGTTAATTTTTTTAAGTCTTTGGGTTTTAATTGTATATGTTCCGGTAACGCATTGGGTTTGGGGAGGTGGTATTTTATCATCTTGGGGAACAATGGACTTTGCTGGAGGCATTGTTGTGCACGCAACAGCTGGAACAGCTGCTTTAGTTACTGCCTTAATACTTGGTAAGAGAAGAGGTTTTCCAAAATCTATTACTCAACCACACAGCCCTATATTGACTATGATAGGAGCTTCAATGTTATGGATTGGATGGTTTGGTTTTAATGCTGGTTCAGCTTTAGGTGCTAACGGAGGCGCTGGAATGGCTATGTTAGTCACACATATATCTGCTGCAACTGCCTCATTAGTTTGGATGTTTATTGAATGGAAAAGATTTGGCAAACCATCTTTAATTGGCATAGTTACTGGAATGGTGGCTGGACTTGCCACTGTTACACCTGCTTCAGGTTACATAGGTGTACCCGGAGGTCTAATTTTAGGATTTTTAGGTGGCCTGCTATGTTACCTTGCAGTTGATTACATCAGAGGCAAGCTTCAAATAGATGATAGCCTTGATGTTTTTGCAGTTCACGGTGTAGGTGGTATACTAGGTTCACTGCTTGTTGCATTTTTAGCAACCTCTACATTTTCTGGATTAGGTCTTGCCGAAGGACAAACAGGAATATCTCAATTTATAATACAGCTTAAAGCAGTTGTGCTTACTGTAATTTGGACGTCTTTCTTTACATATTTAATTTTAAAACTAATCTCTTTAATTGTGTCGTTAAGAGTAGACGAACAAGAAGAAATTGAAGGTTTAGACTTGCGTTCTCACGGAGAAAAAGGATATCATTCAGATTAGGAGATTTAATCATGAAATACTTTATTGCTATTATAAAACCTTTTAAACTTGATGATGTCAGGAATGCCCTAACTGAGATTGGAGTTGAAGGATTGACTGCATCAGAGGTTCGTGGATTTGGAAGACAAAGAGGGCAAACTGAAATTTATAGAGGAGCAGAATATAGTGTGTCATTTGTTCCCAAGCTTAAAATCGAAATAGCTGTTACTGATGATATGGAAAATGCTGTTCATGAAGCCCTACTTCAAAGTGCTTGTACAGGACAAATTGGAGATGGTAAGATATTTGTCTTAGACCTTCATAGTGCAACTAGAATAAGAACAGGTGAAACTGAAAATAACGCACTTTAATTAAGTTAGACATACCATTCAGCTAAAACATCTTTGTTTTTTTCAAAACTTAAATGTCGTTTTTTTATATTTTTAAGGTTGTTTTTATTATCTAATTGTTGAAGTGCCCATACAGCCGCACCTCTTACCAAAAAAGATTGATCTTTTATTATTAAATTCAATAGTGTTGGTATTAATTCTTTATTTTTACTGTTACCTGCCGCAATACAACAATTCCTTATGAACCTATCCCTACCTATCCTTTTTATTGGTGACCCAGTAAATTTTTTTCTAAATTCTTGATCAGAAATATTCAATAATTCATTTAAATTAAAATTATATTTATTTTCGTTAAAATGAATTTCTTTTGTAATCCTTGCATATTTATTCCAAGGGCAAATCGCTAAACAATCATCACACCCAAATATTCTATTTCCAATGGCCGTTCTAAATTTTTTTGGGATAGCATTTCTGTGCTCAATGGTTAAATATGAAATACACTTTGAAGCGTCTAACTTATTTTCTTCATAAAATGCATCTGTTGGGCAAATATCAAGACATTTCGTACAAGAACCACAATAATTCTTTTCTTGTGAGTCATATTCAAAAGAATGATTTACGAGAATAATCCCTAAAAATAGCCATGATCCAAAATCTCTTGAAACTAAATTAGTATGCTTGCCTTGCCATCCTAAACCAGACTTTTCCGCTAGAGGTTTTTCCATTAAAGGAGCTGTGTCAACAAAAACTTTGATTTTTGTTTTTTTTGCTTTTGTTAGACTAGAAATTAATTTACTTGAAAATAACTTGAGTCTTCCTTTGATTATTTTGTGATAATCTTTTCCTTGAGCATAAACAGAGATGTTTCCTAAATTCTTTTTATTTATTTTTTTTAAAGGATTATCTCTAGGTCCGTAATTTAAACCAAGTATAATTGCAGATTTTGCCTCTTCCCATAAATTTAACGGTGATTTTCGTCTTTCGTAACTATCTGCAAGCCAGTTCATTTCTCCATGAAAGCCTAACTCAATAAATTCTTTTAGCCTTACGTCAGTATTTATTGGTAAATTAGTATCTGTAATCTTACAAACATCAAAATTAAATTCTTTGGCTAAATCTTTAATTAATTTTTTTTCATTAAATTTATGCATATTATGAATAATAATAATTATTTAGGTTAATCATCACCCGAGTAATATTTATTTAAAAAAGTTTGTTCAAATTTTTCAAATTCTTTAATTTCTATTGCATTTCTAATATTTTTCATAATATTTAAGTAAAAATGGACATTATGCCAGCTTAAAAGCATAAGGCCTAAAATTTCTTTTCCTCTAAAAAGATGATGAAGATACGCTCTGGAGAAATTTTGACAGGTATAGCAATTACATTCTATATCTAATGGCATTTTATCTAAAATATGTTTAGAATTTTTTATGTTAACTTGACCTTTTGATGTGAAAGCTTGACCAGTTCTTCCAGAACGAGTAGGCAAAACACAATCGAACATATCAACCCCTCTTTTCACCGCCCCAATTAAATCGTCTGGTTTTCCCACACCCATTAAATATCGAGGTTTATTTTGGACCATATGTTTTGTAGTATTGTCTAAAGTTTTAAACATTAGATCTTGGCCTTCACCGACAGCCAACCCTCCAATTGCATATCCATCAAAATCTATTTCAATGAGACCTTTTGCTGACTCCTCTCTTAAATCTGAATAAATAGATCCTTGGACTATCCCAAATTGACCATAACCAATTCTATGTTCAAATGCTTCTCTACTCTTAGCAGCCCATTCAAGAGATAATTTCATTGCTCTTTTTGACTCTTCATATGTTGCAGGAAAAGAAATACATTCATCTAATTGCATTGTAATAGTTGCGTCTAGAGCATTTTGAATATCTGTGCTTACTTTGGGAGATAAAAAATATTTTGTACCATCAAGATGTGACTTAAAAGTTACTCCGTCATTTTGAACCTGTCTTAAATTTCCTAAGCTCATAATTTGAAAACCACCTGAGTCTGTAAGAAGTGGTTTATCCCAACCCATAAACTTTCTAACACCACCCATTTCTCTAATATTTTCTTGACCAGGTCTTAACATCAAATGATAAGTGTTAGCTAAAATGATTTCTGCACCAGCAGCCTCAACATCTTTTAAATGCATTGCCTTAATAGTAGCAGCAGTACCAACAGGCATAAATATGGGTGTATTAATTTCCCCGTGTGCAGTAGATAGTTTACCTAGACGAGCATTTTTATCTTTTGATATTAATTTAAAATTAAAAAAATTACTCATATTAATTTATTTTCTTTTGAAAAAATACAACTATCTCCATAAGAAAAAAATCTGTATTTTTGTTTAATGGCATATTGATATCTTTCGAATGTTTTTTCTTTTCCATGGAAAGCTGAAACAAGCATTAGTAAAGTTGATTTTGGTAAGTGAAAATTTGTTATCAGTAAATCTACGATCTTAAATTGAAAGCCTGGAGTTATAAACAAATCCGTAACACCAGACCAAGGTTCAATTAATCCATTTCTTAATCTTGCTACTGTTTCTAATATTCGTAAACTAGTCGTTCCAACAGAAATAATGCGTTTATTATTATCGATAGCATTATTTATTATATTAGATGTGTTTTCACTCAAAATTCCCCATTCTTTATGCATTTTATGATCATATATATTAGTAGCTTTGACTGGCAAAAAAGTACCCGCACCTACGTGAAGAGTAATGGGAGCAAATAATATTCCTTTAGATTTTAATGTATTAATTAACTCATCAGTAAAGTGCAATCCTGCAGTTGGAGCAGCAACAGCTCCATCTTCTTCGGCAAAGAGTGTTTGATAATCTTTATCGTCACTCTCATTTTTTTCATTTCTTTTTATATATGGAGGAAGAGGCATTTGACCCTGATGATTTACATCCTTAAGGACATTTTTATCATTTTTATTGAAGTGTAGCAGCACATCACCTTCAATATATTTTTCAATAATTTTAGCTTTTAAGTGATTTTGAAAAAGTATGGTGTCATTGATTTTACATTTGCGACCAGGTTTCAGAAATGCTCTCCAAGTATTTTTATTAGTTTTCATATGCAATGTCACTTCGACATTAACCTTGTCTCTTTTCCCAAATAAACGAGATGCTATGACTTTTGTATTATTAATAACAAGAACGTCACCAGAATTTAAAATTGAAGGTAAGTCTTTAAATCGAAGATCTTCAGCAACATCTTTTGTACAGTTCAATAACCGTGAATGATCTCTAGGTGTACATGGCTTTTGTGCAATTAAACTTGAATTTAATTCATAATCAAATAAAGAAATATCCATCGTTGGTACCATGCATTTATTCAAAAATCTGAATAACACCTACAACTTCATTCATTAGATTTTTAACTATCAAACACTGTACTTTTGCTTCTCTCATTCTATTTTCTGCAACTTGCAAATTGTCACTCTCAAGTGCTGTTAATGGATTTTTATTCATTAATTCTTTAGCTTTCAATTCAGCAAAGTTTTTGTTATCAATTAAAGCTCTTCTGATATCTCCATCGGTAATCACACCCTTTAATTCTTCATTCGTACCAACCAGAGCAAGACCAAGACGACCTTCTGTCATTTTAACTAGAACGTCTTGTACTATGGAGTTTTGGTCAATAAATGGTAAATTATTTTGTTTCATCTCATCTTTAACACTTGATAGTAATCTTTTACCAAGAGATCCACCAGGATGAGTTAAGGCAAAATCTTCTTGCTTAAAGTTTTTTAATTCCATTAATGAAACAGCTAATGCATCCCCCAAAACCATCGTAATCATAGTTGATGTTGTAGGTGCTAAATTTAATGGACATGCCTCTCTATCAACTGAAGTATCCAAAACTATGTCAGATATGTTAGCTAAAGTTGAATTTTTAACTCCAGTTAAAGCTATAATATTAACATCAAGTCTTTTGAATGCTGGAATTAAAGCAATTATTTCCCCTGTTTCTCCTGAATATGAGATAAGTAAAACAACAGAATTTTTTTGAACTTTTCCTAAGTCTCCATGTATAGCTTCAGCTGGGTGAAGAAAAATGCTAGGCGTTCCTGTAGATGCAAGTGTAGATGATATTTTTCTTCCAACAAGCCCTGACTTACCCATCCCACAAACAATAATATGTGTAGATGAATTGTTCATAGTTTCTACAGCTTTTACAAATTCATTTCCAAGCATTTTTTCAAATCTCTCAATACCTAGCTTGTATGCTTGAGTTAAACTTAATGCTGTTTCTATTGCTTTCATATAAATCACCATTTAATATGACTATGTTTTAACTTGAAATTATTTAAAATACCACAAAAAGGGCAAAAAATTTTGAAGATTCACTTTAGTATTGCTAAAAATAAAAAAGCTAAGTTAGTTTCTAATAATTTACTTAAATTATATGGACAAGAAGAAGTTTCTAAGGCTGAGGTTATTGTAGCCGTTGGTGGTGATGGAGCTATGTTAGCTGCCATGCGTGAAAGTATCTTATATGATATTCCAGTTTTTGGATTGAATAGGGGAAATATAGGGTTCTTGATGAACGAATATAATAATTCAAATCTAATTGATAGATTAAAAGAAGCTAACGAGATTATAGTTCACCCTCTTGAAATGATAGCTTTAGACACAAAAAATCAAAAACATACCGAACTTGCTATTAATGAAGTTGCTATTTTTAGAAGAACCCACCAAAGTGCCATAATCTCAATAAAAATTGATGATACAGAAAGATTAAATGAATTAACGTGTGACGGCGTTATGGTTGCAACACCAGTTGGGTCGACTGCCTATAATTTATCTGCTCATGGTCCTATATTACCAATTGGGTCAGAACTTTTAGCACTTACACCAAT
This sequence comes from uncultured SAR116 cluster alpha proteobacterium, assembly GCA_902539895.1. Taxonomy (GTDB): domain Bacteria; phylum Pseudomonadota; class Alphaproteobacteria; order Puniceispirillales; family Marisalimonadaceae; genus Marisalimonas. The sequence goes on along the minus strand of CACBMD010000022.1, from coordinate 9,461 downwards.
AAGTCCTTTCAGGCCAAGAAGATGGAGAGGGGCATTAATCAAAAATAATTCAATAATAGAGTTTAATGTTATTAATCCTAAAATGAGACCTGTAAGTGCAAGTGCCGACGCCTTTGAAGTAAAAAATATATCAAAAGTAGTTATCTCTCAAAAAAATGATATAAATCTTCGAATTCTTTATGACAAGACAAACAGTATGGAAGATAAATATCTGAAAGAGCAATTTTCTATTGGATGATTTTAATTAATGTTTTCTTGCTGCCTAATCCACATTTCAGCATATAACCCATTCTTGTTTATAAGATCTTGATGACTTCCTATTTCAATGATTGAGCCATTATCTAGTACGATAATTTTGTCTGCATCAATTATTGTTGATAATCTATGGGCAATTATAAGTGTGGTATTTTCACTGGATAATTTTTTAAGAGATTTTTCAATTGATTTCTCAGTTTTTGTATCTAGTGCAGATGTTGCTTCATCAAAAACAAATATCTGAGGATTTTTTAAAAGGGCCCTGGCAATAGCAACTCTCTGTTTTTCACCTCCTGATAGTTTTAATCCTCTCTCCCCTACTACAGTTTCGTATCCTGCTTCAAGATTAGAAATAAACTTGTCTATAGAAGATAATTTAGCTGCATTAACAATTTGTTTCATAGAAGAATTAGGTTTTGAATAAGCAATATTATATTTAATTGTATCATTAAAGAGAACTGTATCTTGAGGAACCACTCCTATATTTGATCTTAAAGAATTCTGAGTTACTTCAGATATACATTGACCATCAATATAAATTTTACCTGAAGACGGATCATAAAATCTAAATAAAAGCTTTGATATAGTAGATTTACCAGCACCTGTTGGTCCTACAATAGCAACTTTTTCTCCAGACTCTATGGTGAACGTTAAGTTTTTTAAAATTTTGCGTCTGCCAAATGAGAAATTTACATTATGAAATTCTATTTTGCCTTTTTTAACTGTTAATTCATTAGCATTTTCTTGATCAATTATATCAGGTTTTTCATCAACAAGAGCAAACATTCTACCCATATCTAATAATGACTGTCTGATTTCTCTATAAACAAAACCTAAAAAGTTTAATGGTAAATATAATTGTAACAAAAAAGTATTAACAACCACAAAATCTCCAACAGACATATTCCCTTTTGCTATATCTTCTCCAGCCATACCCATAACTAAAAAAAGACCTAAGGCTATTATACCACCTTGACCTATGTTTACTATTGATAGAGATGCCCTAGCTTTAACAGCAGAATCTTCATAAATTCTCATAGCATTGTTAAATCTATCTGCCTCCATAATTTCAGCGTTAAAGTATTTTACCGTTTCATAATTTAATAAACTATCTACAGCTTTAGTAGACGCGTTTTCGTCTGCAATGTTCATTTTTTTTCTGATGGCGATCCTCCATTCAGTTACTTTAATTGTGAAAACTATGTAAATTATGACTGTTAATATTGTGATAGCCGAGTATCTAAATCCAAAGGTTACCCATAAAACTATTCCAACTGTAATTAACTCAACTAAAACCGGGACTATTTCAAAAACAGTAAACCTTAATAAAAATTCAATACCTTTTGCGCCTCTATCAATAGCTCTGGTTAATCCACCAGTTTGTCTATTTAGGTGAAAAGTTAGAGATAAATTATGCATGTGTTTAAAAGCTTTTAAAGCGGCTCCTCTCACAGCTCTTTGTGCAACCCTTGCAAAAACAAACTCTTTAGCTTCATCAAAAAAAACTTGTCCCAACCTAGCTAAAGCATATGATCCTATGACAAACCAAAGTAAACTTAGGTTTATTGAGCTTTTATCAGAAACTAAATCAACAGCTTTACCATATAAAAATGGAGTATATACACTGACAAGTGTTGCTAATATCAAAAATATTAAAGCTAAGGTTATTCTAAACGGCATTTCTTTATTGCCTTTTGGAATAACAAATCTTAACAATTCGTTTAGTGTTCTGAATGGTGTTAAAATTTTATCATTTGAAGAAAATGCTTCTGCATTTTTCATAGTTTATTCCTAAAATATTTAGTATTTTATGCTACAGTAAAACTTTCGCCACATCCGCAGCGTGCAATTTCATTTGGATTATTAAACTCAAAGCCTGAGCTGAATTTTTGCTCTTTATAATCCATCTCAGATCCTATCAAAAACATTATTGCAGCAGGATCAATACAAATAGTAATGTCTTTTGATATAATTTTCTCTTCAAATGGTTTAATTTCCTTTGCGTATTCCACGTTATATTTCATCCCAGAACAACCAGCTGTCTTAATCCCAATTCTAAGACCAATTACTTCTGAATCAGCTTTACTCATTAATTCTTTAACTCTATTAGCTGCTGCATCTGTTAAAGTTAATAAAGGTTTTTTTTCATTATTCATTATAGGGTCCATGAGAATTAATAAATATCAAGTGCCAACTTTGCATCTTCACTCATTCTATCTTTAGTCCATGCAGGTTCCCAAACAAGCTCTACCTCAATTAAGCCAACATTTGGTATTTTTGCAAGTGTATTCGCAACTTGTCCAGGCATTTCTCCAGCTACAGGACAACCTGGAGCTGTAAGAGACATTTTAATTTTTAAATCATTTTTATCAATTAAACTAATATCATATATAAGTCCTAAATCATAAATATTTACTGGTAATTCAGGATCATGAATAGTTTTAAGGCTGGCAACTATTTCGTTTTTATCAATTAATCTAACAGGGCTATCATTTTTTTTACCTGCTGTTGCAATAAAAGGTGCATGAGGATCAGAGGAAAAATGATGAGGCATAAAAGCTGATAATGGAAGTTTGTCATCACTATTCATATCAAACACCAAATATTTTTTTTACTTTTTTAAGTGAATTCGCTAACTGATCAAAATCTTCTTTTGTTGAATAGGCTCCGACCGATGCTCTCGTAGTGGAAACTAATTTAAAAGCATCCATTAAGGGTTGTGCGCAATGATGCCCTGCTCTTACTGCAATCCCTTCTCTATCAATAATTGTAGCAATATCATGTGGATGAGCACAATCCATTGTGAAAGATACAACACCTGTTTTATTAGGAGCTTTACCAAATACAGTTACGCCATCAATTGAATCAAGCAAAGAAGTACCATAGTCAATAATATTTTTTTCATGACGGCCAATTTCTTCAATTCCAATTTCGTTAACCCAATCAATTGCTTCTCCCAAAGCAATTGCTTCAACAATTGGTGGTGTTCCAGCTTCAAATCTTAAAGGAGGATCAGCATATGTAGATTTTTGAATTTTTACAATATCTATCATGTCACCACCACCCAAAAATGGTGGCATCGTATTTAACAAGTCATATTTTCCAAATAAAATTCCTATACCAGTGGGGCCATATAGTTTATGTCCTGAAAAACAGTAAAAATCACAATCTAGATCAATTACATCAACTTTTTCATGTATAATACCCTGGCAACCATCTACTACACTTATTGCTCCACATTCTTTAGCTATTTTACAGATTTCTTTTACAGGAAAAGTAGTTCCTAAAACATTAGAAACATGTGGGAAAGCGATGATTTTAGTTTTATCAGTGACTAAATCTCTAATTATATCTGGGTTAAAGTCAGAGTTTGGATCGACATATGCAGCTTTTATCTTAACATTTTTTTGTTCTGAAATAATTTGCCATGGAACTATATTAGCATGATGTTCTGCAATGGTAATAATTATTTCGTCGCCGGCGGATAAATTTTTCATACCCCAACTATATGCTACAAGATTTAATGCTGCAGTAGCACCAGATGTAAAAATTACTTCATTTTCAGAACAATTTATAAATTTAGATACCTTTATTCTTGAACCTTCGTAGTTGGCAGTTGCCTCTTCAGATAATTTGTGAAGACCTCTGTGGACATTAGAATAATTGAAGGAATAACTTTTGCTTATAGCATCTAATACTCTTTTAGGTTTTTGCATAGAAGCAGCAGAGTCAAGATAAACTAGTTTTTTATCCCAAACTTTCCTTTGAAGAGCTGGAAATTGATCTTTAATAATATTTGTATTATATATTTTCATATAATTATATTTCTTTACTAATAATTTCTGACAATGCTAGCTCGGCTTCTTCAAAAACAAAATTTTGAATAGATTTTTCAACTGACTGATTAATGATGTCCCTTAGAAAAGCCGTTATAAGTATTTGCTTTGCATTTTTTTCTGAGATCCCTCTACTTTTAAGATAAAACAGTTGTTCATCGTCAATCTCTCCAACAGTTGCGCCATGTGCACAAATTACATCATCTGCATAAATTTCAAGTTCAGGTTTTGCGTTTGCAATTGCATTTTCTGATAATAGAATAGCCCTACTCATTTGTTGGCCATCAGTTTTCTGTGCATCTGGAGCAACCCTAACTTTACCTTGAAAAACGCCTGTAGCTTTACCACCCAATACACCTCTGACAATTTGTTTTGAACTACAATTAGGTACGTCATGGTATATAGCTGTTGTTAGGTCATGGTGTTGATTTTTAGAAGATAAGTATACTCCATTAAGATTTAGATTGCAGTTTTCTCCTTTTAGATAAGCATGAGTTTCTGAGCGCGTAAACAAGCCACCTTTAATTAAAGAAAAAGAGTTATAATTAGATTTTTCTGATAAAAAAGTACAATTAGCTGACAAATTGTAAGATTGTTGATTATCATTAAAAATTTTCAATGAATTCATTGACGCATTTTTTCTTAGCTCAACTAATTGTAAAGGCATAGTTAGAGAACTTAAATGGTTAAATCGTTCAATTATTGTTATGCTACTGTTGTCTTTTAACTCTATATACAAAGCAGGATGAACAGATAAATTGTTATCACCACCTTCATAGATTATTTCAAAAATATCTCTTATCTTTACATCTTTTTCTATTGTTAATTTTACTATTGAAGGGGTACATGAAAATGAGACGTTTGTAGAAGGATGATTTTTCAAGTTACTATTTTTAAATTTATGAAAGCACATAAGGGAATCCTCTTCTCCTAAAATATTCAAAGACGAACCTGGTGGTAATTTTGATGATAAATCTTCTCGAAAAGCACCATCTACAAAACTTATTATTTTAGAACCTTTAAACTTTGATACAGAAGAAATTTGTTTTTTGAAATTAGGTTTTATTGGCGTTATTTCTTTTCTAGATAAAACACCTAACCTACTAAATCTCCAAGTTTCTTCTCGAGGACTAGGCCATCTTTTGAAATCATTCGATGCTAATTTTCTAAAACTTTTTTCTTCAAATTGGCTAACGTGATCTTTTACTGAAATGATATAATTATCTCTAACATTATGCAGCATTTATCAAACCTGCATAACCATTTTTTTCAACTTCCAGCGCTAGTTCAGGGCCTCCAGATTTTATAATACTACCATCAGATAAAATATGAACAAAATCTGGAACTATATAATCTAAGAGTCTTTGATAATGCGTTATTACAACTATTGCATTATCATCATTTCTTTGCGCATTAACTCCATCCGAAACTATTTTCAATGCATCAACATCTAAACCTGAATCAGTTTCGTCTAAAATTGAAACTTTTGGTTTAAGCATTGCCATTTGTAATATTTCAAAACGTTTTTTTTCTCCACCAGAAAAACCAACATTTACAGCTCTTTTTAACATCTCATCTTTAACAAACATTTTTGAAGCAACTTTTCTAGCTTCTTTTACAAATGCTAGATGATCTAGTTCTTCCTCCCCTAAAAATTTTCTTCGAGAATTAACAGCTTCTCTTAAAAAACTCATCCCACCTACACCTGGTAATTCAACAGGATATTGAAAAGCTAAAAACAAACCAGACCTTGCTCTCTCGTCTGCCTCCATGTCTGACAAAGACTGTCCCTCTAAAAAAACTTCTCCACTTTCTAATTCATAACCATCTCTTCCAGCTAACATGTATGATAAAGTACTTTTACCTGAGCCATTAGGCCCCATAATAGCGTGAACCTCACCCTTACTTACTGACAAAGACAAACCTTTCAAAATATCTTTATCATCGAGTTTTAATTTTACATTTTTAATTTCAAGTAGTGACATATTTCTTCCAATATTAGTAAATTATTTTAAATTACCCAACTGATCCTTCCAAACTAATTCCTATCAGTTTTTGTGCTTCAACTGCAAACTCCATGGGCAATTCTTTCATAACTTCTTTACAAAAACCATTGACGATTAATGATGTAGCCTGTTCTGTATCAAGACCTCTTTGTAAACAATAAAAAAGTTGATCTTCAGATATTTTTGATGTCGTTGCTTCATGTTCAACCCGAGCATGGGGTGTGAATTGATTAATATATGGAACAGTGTGTGCACCGCATTTATCACCAATTAGTAAGGAGTCGCATTGAGTAAAATTTCTTGAACCTTTCGCATTTTTTTGTATTTGAACTTGGCCTCTATAAGTGTTTTGGGCTTTACCAGCTGAAATTCCTTTTGAAATAATAGTTGATTTTGTGTTTTTTCCTATATGAATCATTTTTGTACCAGTATCAGCTTGTTGTGCGTTGTTTGCAACGGCTACTGAGTAAAATTCCCCAACTGAATCATCCCCTTTAAGTACACATGATGGGTATTTCCATGTGATAGCAGAACCAGTTTCTACTTGTGTCCATGAAATTTTAGATTTTTTTCCAATACAATTTCCTCTTTTAGTAACAAAATTGTAAATACCACCATTGCCATCTTTGTCACCTGGATACCAGTTTTGAACTGTTGAATACTTTATCTCAGCGTTATTCATTGCAACTAATTCTACTACTGCTGCGTGAAGTTGATTTTCATCTCTTTGTGGAGCAGTACATCCTTCAAGGTAAGATACATATGTATCATCTTCTGCAATAATAAGTGTCCTTTCAAACTGTCCAGAATTTTGTTCATTAATTCGGAAGTAGGTTGATAACTCCATAGGGCACTTAACACCTTTTGGGATATAGACAAAAGACCCATCTGTAAAAACAGCAGAATTTAAGGCAGCATAATAATTGTCACTAATTGGTATTACTGATCCAATATATTTTTGTACAAGATCAGGATGAGTCTGAACTGCTTCCGAAATAGGACAAAAAATTATACCTTCTTTAGCTAATTTTTCTCTAAATGTGGTCGCAACTGAGACAGAATCGAATACATAGTCTACTGCAACGCCTGCCAAAACTTCTTGTTCTTTAATTGGTATTCCTAATTTTTCATAAGTTCTTAATAATTCTGGATCAACCTCATCAAGACTATTTAATTTTGGTTTGGTTTTAGGAGCTGAATAATAATAAATATCTTGAAAATTGATTTTAGGAAAATCAACCATAGCCCAATTAGGAGCTTCCATTGAAAGCCATTTTTTATAAGCTTTTAGTCTCCAATCCAATAACCATTTAGGTTCTTTTTTCTTATGTGAAATAAACTTAACAATATCTTCACCTAGACCAAGTGGAGCTTTTTCAGCTTCAAGGTCAGTAACAAAACCATATTTATAAGTACTAGAAACTTCCTTAACTTTATCAATTGTTTCTTGAGTAGCAACCATGTAATTTCCTTTTAATTTATTCTATCAATCAAAGCATCTTTATTATCATCAATTAAAAATGGATTTTCATAACTTAAAAGCTCTTTTAAAGATATGTCATTAAGAGATTTTCTAATAATCTCATTAATTTTGTTCCATTTTCCACCTAAAAAACAAATGTCGCTGGATTCACAAAAACTCTCAGAATTGTCAACACATGATGTTAAAGTTATTGGTCCTTCAAGTGCTTCTATAATTTCTACAACTGAAATTTCTGAAGAATTTTTGTTTAACATATAACCCCCAAGTACTCCACGATTTGCCTTAACAAAATCACTTTTTGAAACAAGTAATTTTAATAACTTTTGAACTGTATATAATGCTAGTCCAGTTTCTTTTGATAATTCATTAGCCGACATAGAATAACCAGGTCTGCGAGCTAAAGTGCCGAGGCAAACAACAGCGTAATCGGTCATCTTGCTAAGTTTTATCATGTAATTTATATAGTACACTTCTAGTACTAATTAAAGATTAAAGTTAATTAATTTCTAACTTCATTTCTTAAGTGATATTTTCCTTTTTTCATACCACTGAAAATTTCATCTAAGTCTGGATGTTCAAGAGGACCATTTTCTCCATCATCTACTAAATTTTGTTGAGATACATAAGCTGTGTAAAAAGTTTCTGTATTTTCAGCCATCAGATGATAATAAGGCTGATTTCGGGAGGGTCTAATTTCTGCAGGTATAGATTGATACCACTCTTCAGTATTTGAAAATTCAGGATCAACATCTACAATAACTCCTCTAAAAGGATAAATACGATGTTTAACAATATCACCTATATTAAATAAAGGATCCTTATAAATTTTGATATTGTTTGATTTTTTTGTTTCAGTAATAGAGTTATCTATTTTGACTTCATCTTTTTTTTTATTAGACATTAATTTACCTTAAATACTTTGATAAAATTTTATAAGGTTTAAGTTCTTGACTTAACATTTAATACTTGTCTACCTTTATACATACCCGTTTTAAGGTCAATATGATGAGGTCTATGTAGTTCACCTGTATCTTTGCTTTCAACATATGCGTCAGGGCTTAAGGAATCATGAGAACGCCTCATGCCTCTTCTGGATCTAGTAATTTTACTTTTTGGTACAGCCATAATTCACTCTCACCTTTTTAAAAAATATAAAATATGGTGGAGCTGGACGGGATCGAACCGACGACCTCCTGCTTGCAAAGCAGGCGCTCTCCCAATTGAGCTACAGCCCCATACATTTATAATTGTCTAGATATCTCTAGAAAGTCATATCGTCAAGATTTTTTATATATATAAGTCAAATTATTTAACATTTTTGTTTAGATATTATATGTTATTAAGTTGTGTAACTATCAATAAGGAATAAAATGTTTTTTGGTGAAGTGAAAACAGGATCATCTTTAGGCGGTATTCTGTCATCCTCCATAGAAATTTATAAAAATAAAAATAAAATAAAAATTCCAAAAGGAACAGTTATCAACAAAAATTTACTTGATCTTTTAATAATAAATAACGTTGAAAGCATAAAATGTGCTAAGTTAGATGAAGATGAAATTGATGAAAACTCAGCAGTTCATGAGATATCAAAAAAGATTATTACTTCGAAGAATTCAAATATTAAAACTCTAGAACCAAAAAATGGAAGATGCAACTTAGTATCAAGTGCTGATGGTTTAATAGTATTTCAACCAAACCAACTGCTTTCTGTTAATTCCGTAACAAATGACATTGGAATAGCTTCTTTAAAAGCTTATTCAAAAGTAAAAAAAAATCAGGTGGTTGCATCAATTAAAGCTATTCCTTTTGGAATTAAAAAAAATAATCTTCAAGATATAATAAATATTTGTAAAGATTGTTTTAAAATTTTACCTTTTCAAA
>CACBMD010000021.1 GCA_902539895.1 uncultured SAR116 cluster alpha proteobacterium | reverse complement strand
TATTGCCAGCTATCCAGTTAGCCACTTCTTCTTTAGAAAATAATAATTTGCCCATTACTCTCGAAAATGGCACTTCTTCTTTAGAAACTAGATCATAAATTTTTCTTGGTTTAACTCTAAGAAACTTCGCTAATTCATCAGTTGTAAAATAATCAGACAAATGTTTATACCATAAAAATATTTAGTTTATTTTAGCATTATATTCTATAATCAGTTAATGAAAAGTAGATCAACAAACATAAAACGTTCTTCCTTACCACCCAACTTGGTAAAAGAAAATGAAAATGGTATTCGAATTAAAATATATATTCAGGGCCACATGATTGGTGCTGGTAAGATGGAACTTTTCCATTTAGTTCATCAAAAAGGATCAGTAAGGGCTGCAGCAAATTTCATGGGCATGAGTTCCAAGCGTGCAAAACTTTTGCTCAACACTATAGAAGAAGCATTTCCAACTCCTATTTTAGAAAAGCAAAAAGGAAATAAGGGAACACTTTTAACATCTTTTGGTAAAGAATTATTAACAAAATATTTAAGCTTAAATAAACATCTATCAGATGAAGCGGAAAATTTTATTCAGTGGGCAACTTCTAAACAACGTTAAAAATTAGGTTTAAAAATGAAAAATAGTAAAGAATTTCTGATATCACCAGATTTAGAGAATGATAATTTAACAAAAGAGATTGAAGGAATTAATGAAGCCGGGGAAAGTATAAAACTTCCCGTAGTTAAAGAAATACCTTTAACAATTTATTTAAATAAACAGGAAATAGTCACTGCAATGACACTTGGTGATATGCCTGATCTACTTGCAGTCGGATATTTATTAAACCAAAATATGCTAAAAAAAAATGATTTAATTTCTGAAGTTACATACGATGATGACTTACAAGTTGTAATAGTAAGGACAAAAAGAAAAACAAATTATGAAGAAAAAATGGAAAAGAAAATAAGGACAAGTGGTTGTGCTGTTGGAACAGTGTATGGAGATATAATGGACGATTTCACGTCTATAAATCTTGATAAAACAACAAAAATTAAAACTTCTTGGATTTATTCTATTTCCAAAAAAGTTAATACTAGACCAAGTCTTTATCTCAAAGCTGGTGCGTTACATGGATGTGTTTTATGTAAAAATGACATCCCACTAGTTTATGTTGAAGATGTTGGAAGACATAATGCAGTTGATAAAATTGCAGGGTGGGTTTTTTTAAATAATGAAAATACAAGTGATAAAATTTTTTATACTACTGGTAGACTTACATCAGAAATGGTAATTAAAACGGTTCAAATGGGTATTCCTATTTTAATTTCTAGGTCAGGCTTCACAGAGTCAGGTGTTACACTTGCGAAACAAGCCGGCCTAACATTGATAGGAAGAGCAAAAGGGAAAAGAATGATTATTGCTAATGGTATTGAAAGAGTAGTTTTCGATAGTGATGTGAAATCAGTAAAAAATGAAGATGTGATGTCAGCACAAAGATCTATAATTAGTTGAGGCTATGAAATTTGAAAAATATTAATGAGATTATCCCATGTGTTATCCTTGCAGGAGGAAAAGGAAAAAGAATGGGTGGAAAAGAAAAAGGTCTAATTAATCTCCTTGACAGACCACTCATCTCTTATGTTTTAGAGAAAGTTTCGGGAAAAGCTGCTCCCATTGCATTAAATATTAATACTAACTTTGAAAAATTTAAAAATTTTGGTTACGAAATTCTTGAAGATCCACTTAAAGGACATCTAGGTCCATTAGTTGGTATTCTGGCTTCCTTGAATTGGGCAAAAAATATTAGGCAAAAGTGGGTTCTCACTCTACCATGTGATACACCTTTTCTACCTCAAAATTTAATTGAGTCTTTATTGAAAGTAAAAAATGAAAATCCAGATTTAGATCTAGTTGTAGCAAAATCAAGAGGATTTAACCATCCTGTCATAGCATTATGGAAAACTGACAATAATTTAATATTAAAAAAAGCAATTGAAGAAGGAATTAGAAAAATTGATATTTTTACTTCTCAACTTAAAACCGCTCATGTAAATTTTGATGAAATTGACGAATCAAAATCTGATCCTTTCACAAATTTAAATTCGCCTAAAGATTTAATTATTGCAATGCAAATACTTGGAAAACTTCCACCCATTTTTGGTCTTGCTGGTTGGTCTGGTTCTGGAAAAACAACATTATGTGCTAAATTAATAGAAAATTTCACAAAAATTGGAATTAATGTAGGAACGCTTAAACACGCTCATCATAAATTTGATATCGATAAACCAGGTAAAGATTCTTACAACCTCAGGAAAGCTGGAGCCCGACCAATGATTATTTCATCTAAAGAAAGGTTTGCTCTTGTTCAAGAAAATGACAGTGAAGAAGAAAAAAGTTTATTTGAAATGTTAGAAATTTTTGCAAAAAGTCCTTTAAATAAATGTGATGTAATTATAGTAGAAGGTTATAAAAACGAAAATATTCCTAAACTAGAAGTATTTAGACGCAAAATTGGGAAAACATTTTTACATAGTGATGATAATAATATTTTTGCTATAGCTTCAGATGAAAAGTTAAACACAGATATTCCCTCTTTAGATTTAAACAATATAAGTAGTATAACTGACTTGTTAATTAAAAAGTTTGAAATTGCTTAAATACAGACGGAGCAGAAAATGTCTAAGACTGAAACTAATAACAATACTACAAAGCCCAAATTTTTAAATCTTTGGCCAACTCAGTTTATGGAAATGTCATTACCTGGACATGAAAACGCAAATTCTGTAATTGCTGATATAGTCCTGTCAAACAATGCTGCACAAGAGAATATGACAGAAAATTATATATCTCAAAATATTTTGGAAATGGATCATCCTGCTATGTTTTGGCTAAAACAATGTATTGATAGGGCTGTTTATGATTATGCACATCAATCAGGAGTGAATTATGAATTAAACTGGTCTATCCAAGGCTGGGGTAATGTTAATATGAAAGGAGATTATCATAATCTTCATAACCATCCACATTCTTGGTTGTCAGGAACCTATTATATAAACGTTCCTGACCAATCAGATGCTGAAATATTTAGATCTGATCTTAACCCAGCTTCAATTAGTTTTTTTGATCCACGCCCTCAGGCCAATATGAATTCAATAAGAGGTGATAAACAAGTAGACCCTGAACATAGAGTATTACCCAAGTCTGGAGATTTACTTTTATGGCCTGCGTTCTTGCATCATCTTGTGCATCCAAATATGTCTGATTTTCCAAGAATATCAATTTCTTTTAATGTAATTGTTAAATGGGATAAAAACCTCATACCAAACTAATTTAAATCATAAACATCGATGTTCAAATGGATAAAATTTGAGAAGCTCACCTACTTTTACGGTCTCATAATCCATAGGTATTTCTACTATACCGTCTGCACCAGTTAATGAAGAAATCACACCTGCTCCTTTTCTTCCATGTATTTTCAAAAAATCTCCATTATCTTTACTTATAATTTTAGCTCTCAAATACTCTGCTCTACCTTTTCTTTTCCTATGCTCAAAACCTGAGGGAATTTTTACAACCAATGGTTCTAAATCAACACCACCAGCTAGTTTAATTAAGAGTGGTTTTATTAATAACTTTGAACAAACAAAAGCAGCTACGGGATTTCCTGGCAGACAAAAAATAAATTTGTTTTTCTTTCGTCCAATTGCCATAGGTTTTCCAGGCTTCATAGCTAATTGCCAAACTAAACATTCAGCACCCACGTCTTTAATAGCATTTTGCGTATGATCTTCTATTCCGTCTGACGCGCCCCCAGATGAAATGACTACGTCATTCTTTGATAAGGCATCAGCAAATTTTCTTGCTAACTCATTTCTATTATCTTTTACTATTCCAAAATCATGTATATTTAAAAATTTATGATCTAATAAAGAAAGTAACATTGGTTTATTAGAATCATATATTTGGCCTCTTGATCTTTTGTTAGCTTTACTTGAAACTAACTCATCTCCTGTTGAAATAACTGAGATATTTAATTTTTCGTATATATCAATTTGATTATTTCCAGATGCAGCAAGTTGCCCAATATCAGCTGCATTAAGTAATTTTCCTTTTTTAACAACTACCTCACCCCTTTTTAAATTTTCGCCTATTGGTCTCATATTTTGATTTTGTATTACTTTTTCGTTAATTATCACTCTATTATTTGATCTCTTACATTTTTCATGCATTACGATTGTATCTACACCCTCTGGCATTATAGCACCTGTATAAATTTCTATAGCCTGATGGGGTAAAATTTTCTTTTTGTAAGGGTGTCCTGCTTTCGCAATGCCAGCAATTTCAAATTCTGTTTCTGGATTACTTAAAAATGTTTGATGTAATATTCCATAACCATCAACTGCTGAGTTTGCAGTTGAAGGTAAGTTTAACCTACTTTTAATTGTTTTATAATTTATACGTTCTTGAGCTTTATGGATAAGTGATTGTGTCTTTTTATCTTTTTCAACAATTGATTTTTTTAAAAGATCTCTTGCAATTTCTAATTTGGTAGGTGTTATTGACATAGAATTCTATTTTATCTGACTGGCATATTTATTCAAAAACTTTTCTATTAATTTAATGTCAATTGCAAAATTAACTCCAGCATCAATATCTGCTTCCTTTGTGTATATTGCATCTACCATACCTATCAGTTGGCCCTCTTTATTTAATAAAGGTGCACCTGAAGCACCAGGGTTTACTGCTGCATCTGTTTGAATAAAATCCTCAATTGGGTTGAACCCCAATCTTGTTCTATTAAGTCCAGATACTATTCCACATGATAAGCTTTGACCTAATCCAAAACTATTACCTATTAGACAAACTTCATTACCATATTTTATTTTTTTCTTCGTAACTAGGACACTTTGTCCTTTGTTTTTTGATTTTAAGATAGCTATATCAGTTTTAAAGTCAGTCAAAATTACATCAACTTTCTCTAATTTATTATTATAATTTTTAATTTCTACTATCTTTGCATTTTTAATTACATGCGCGGCTGTAAGTATAAAGTTTGTCATTTTTTCTGTTTTGTTCAATGACAAGTAAAAACCTGTACCAGCTGGGGCAGTTCCAGCTGGGGCTCCAAAACCGGATTTATTGTACCCTGGCCAAGTTGGCAAAACAACTACGGTTGATTTATGAGCTTTTTCCCATACTTCAGAATAATCATGAGCAAGGGTACTAAAATTTAATAAGAATATAGTTAAATATAAAAATGATTTGATAGTCTTATTAACCATCTAAAGATTTATAAGTCTATAATCTTACATTTGAACTTGACATAACACTTGCAGTATCCATACCCGTACTTGTTAAAATCACGTATACACCTACTCCAACTATTATCGCAAACACACTACTTGTAAAAAACATTTTCATTTTAAACTCCTTTGTTTAGTTAGTAGCTTTTTTTAAAAACATTACAAGATCTTGTCTATCTTGTATTTTTTTCATTCTTTGTATAGGCATTTTGGTACCTGGTGTCACTTTATCAGGGCCCTCATCAAATAGCCTATTAATACTTTCTTCATTCCATATTATATCAGATTCAATTAGAGCTTTTGAATATTTATATCCTTCTAATGATCCAGCCTTACGTCCAAAAATTTTATAAAGTGTAGGGCCTGCTCTTTTTTTTCCATTTTCTACAAGAGTATGACAAACACTGCATTTCCTGGCAAATTGTTTTTCACCGTTACTAACCTCTTTTACAGGGTTAAATCTTCTAGCTGGTCCGGGTCTTTCTAAAAATTTTGGTGGAAAATCAAATATTTGCCACCTTGTTAAAAAATCGTCTAAACCAGCCACAATTAATGAAGAATCATTAGGAAAAAGAATATTGTCCCATATTGGTCCATTAACAGCATTAAAATCTCTAACTAATGACCATTTTTTCGTATCTAATATGATCATTCTTCCTTTTGCATTTCCAAAACTAATCATATTTTCATTTTCTAAATAGTACATTGATAAAATTGGTACTCTATCTTCTTTTATATTTAGAATTGTTTCGTCCTTATCAAATTTATTTATTTTTATTTGTCCGTCTGTAGAACCAAAAGCAATAAAATTAAGTTTTTCATCTACTTCAAACTTTGAAATTCCCCAACCATTTTTAACAATTGGCCTTACATACTCTCCACTATTGGCTTTCCAAAGCTTTATATCACCATCATATCCTGAACTATAAATATGTTTGTTATCCTTTGAGTATTTAACAGCATATACAGGTCCTTTGTGACCTACCAAAGAGTTAATCTGTTTTCTTTTTTTTAAGTCCCATACTCCTACAGTTCCATCCCAACTTGCCGATATTAAAAATCTACCATTATTTGAAAATTCTAAATCTGCAATTTTACCTCTATGATTACCTAATTTAATTGGCTGTATTTCTTCATTTAAATTATTAATATCCTTTAATGCCCACAATAAAATATTATTGTCATCCCCTCCTGACGCTAAAAAGTCATTATTTGGTGAAAATTTTACAGTGTTAACAGCTGCATCATGACCAATCAAAGTTAATTTTTCTTTAATTGGATTTAGGTCCCAAATTACAACTGAATAATCAAAGCTAGCACTTGCCATTAAATTATTACTTGCAGATACAGCTAAACCCTTAACAGGACCACCGTGGGCAGTATATTGCTCAATACTATGTGAAGTTTTAATTAATAATAAGAAAGATACCATAATCAATTTAATAATTATGATATCTTTTAAGAAAATTTTTTTAGGTAGCATTTACTATAATATTTTTACTCTGCGGGTTCTGGCTTAGATTTTTTATCTTCTTCCATTTCCTTTACCCACAAACCGTGATGCTCTTTTGCCCAGTTTTTGTCAACTTCGCCACTATTCATAGCATCAAGGGCGCCTTCCATTCCAACAGATCCTATATAGATATGTGCTATAATCATTATCATAAGACCTAAAGAAACTATTCCATGCCATACCTGGTTGAATTGCTGTTCTTGAAGAAGTGTCAAGTCTGTAGGTAAACCTAAACCTAAAACATTAAGTATAGCAAAAGTATCAGCAAACATAGTTGTTTGGAATGGAAACATTAATGCTATACCTGACATGCTTACTGACAGACCACCAATCATTGTGATCCAAAAGATCATTTTTTGACCAGCATTGAACTTCTTGGCAGGTGGATGTAATCCAGCTTTAAAAATACCACCACCCATTTTTATCCATTCCCAATCAACTTTGTTTGGAATGTTATGTCTTACCCATAAAACAAAAGCTAGAACAAGACCTAACATAAAGGCAAATGCCAAGTAGTTGTGAATATACTTGCCTCCAATAGTTATTGCAGTAAATATTTCCGGTCCAAAAATTGGTAGTAAAATGTATTTACCATACATAAGATTAAGTCCAGTTAAAGCTAACAAAACAAATGATCCAGCCATTAACCAATGAGCAAATCTGTCAATTGCAGCAAACCTTAAAATAGTATCACCTGACAATCCAGAATCTACTTTTATTTTACCTCTATACATGTAAAAGGCAAAAAGCACGCCAATAATTGCTAACAAACCTATACCACCATATAAAGTAACGGGTCCATTTCTAATAGCCCTCCAATTGTCACCTTCAGATTGTATCATTACAGCAGACAGTTGGTCTTTCATTTGAGTTGAACCAGCATTCCCAGTTCTGATATATCTCCATAAATCGGCGTCAGACTTCAGGCCTAGTGCATTACCTGGCACCTCACCTTTAACTTGAGCTATTGATGAATTTGAATTTGTTAAAAATGTAAAACTAATTACAAATACCATTGTAAATGCAATAAATAGTTTTCTGAACATTAATTCTCTCCTCTTAATTACTTCTTTGCCTAGAAGTATGCATCTTAAGTTTATTTACTTGTTCTGTAGTTAGAATATCGTCTTTTTTACCTAAGTACACACCTTTTTTGTAATTTAGTATTCTTCCTTGTTCTTCCTGACATGAACTTAATAAGAACGAAGACAGGAAGATTGAGATAATCAAAAATGCTTTATTTATATTAATCATTACTTACCCCAAATTTTAAAGATAAAAGAATCAAAAAAGGCGGATAAATCCGCCTTTTTAAGTGAAATTTTAACCTTTTAACTGGTATGCAGTACCCCAGCCCCATGCGCCAGAACCAAAACCACGAGCAACAACTCTCTCTCTGAAGATATCAGCTACTTCGTCTCCATCACCAGCAAGTAATGCCTTTGTTGCACACATTTCTGCGCATGATGGTAGTTTACCTTCAGCAAGTCTGTTACGTCCATACTTTTGGAACTCTAACTCACCCATATCAGCTTCAGGTCCACCTGCGCAAAAAGTACACTTATCCATTTTTCCTCTTGATCCATAATTTCCAGCTTGAGGAAATTGAGGAGCTCCAAAAGGACAAGCATAGAAGCAGTAACCACAGCCGATACATAGATCCTTAGAATGTAACACTACACCCTGATCTGTTTGGTAAAAACAGTCAACTGGGCACACGGCCATGCAAGGAGCATCTGAACAATGCATACAAGCTACGGATATTGATCTTTCTCCTGGCTTACCATCTTGAATGGTTACAACCCTTCTTCTATTAATACCCCATGGAACTTCATGCTCGTTTTTACATGCTGTCACACAGGCGTTACACTCAATACATCTTTCTGCGTCGCATAAGAATTTCATTCGTGCCATTTTTTAAGCCCTCCTTTAAGCTAGTTCAATTTGACACAATGAGCACTTAGTCTCTTGCATCTGTGTTACTGAGTCGTATCCATAAGTAAATGCAGTGTTTGCTGCTTCACCTAGTACATATGGATCTGAACCTTCTGGATACTTTGATCTAAGATCCTCACCTTCCATATGACCACCGAAGTGGAATGGTAAGAAAGCTACACCTTTGGCAACACGTTCGGTTACCATTGCCATAACTTTAATCCTAGCTCCTTCTGGAGTCGCAACCCAAACCATTGCACCGTTTCTAATTCCTTTAGAGTTGGCATCAAATGGATTGATTTCAACAAACATGTCTTGTTGCAATTCAGCTAGCCATGGATTTGATCTTGTCTCATCTCCACCACCTTCATATTCAACCAATCTACCGGAAGTTAGAATGATCGGATATTTAACAGAGTGATCTACATCTTGAATAGACTTATACAATGTAGGGAGTCTATATGCCATTCTATCAGAATATGTAGGATAATCGGCTACAAGGTCTCTTCTAGAAGTGTATAGTGGCTCTCTGTGTAATGGGATTGGATCTGGAAATGTCCAAACCTTAACTCTTGCCTTAGCGTTTCCAAATGGAGCACAACCATGTTTAATAGCAACTCTTTGGATACCACCAGATAAGTCAACTTTCCAGTTAGTTTTATCTCCAGCAACTTTATCAATTGCGGCTTTTTCATCAGCTGTTAAATCTTTATCCCAGCCAAGTTTTTTAAGCATTGCCATTGTAAATTGTGGATAACCGTCTTTAATCTCAGAACCAACCGGATATGAACCTTCAGCTAATAGATTGTTACCTTCGTGTTCAACACCAAATCTTGCTCTAAAACATAATCCACCTTCTGCCACTGGCTTTGATGTGTCATATAACAATGGTGTACCAGGGTGTTTCATTTCTGGGTTACCCCAACAAGGCCAAGGTAAACCATAATAATCACCATCAAGTTCGCCACCAACAGCTCTTAATGTGGTTTTATCAAAAACATGTTGATTCTTCATGTGAGCTTTTAGTCTCTCTGGTGATTGACCAGTATATCCTATTGTCCACATACCACTATTGAACTCTTTAGTTACGTCTTCAATATAAGGCTCATCATTAGTTACCTTAATATTTCTGAACATACGGTCTGCAAACCCAAACTTTTTTGCAAACTTGTATATAATGGTATGATCAGGAAGTGAGTCAAAAGATGGCTCGATAACCTTCTCTCTCCATTGAAGTGATCTATTGGATGAAGTAAGAGATCCATATGTCTCAAACTGAGTAGTAGATGGGAGTAAATAAACGCCATCTGTTCTATCAGATAAAACCGCAGAAACTGTTGGATAAGGATCAATTACAACCATAAGGTCTAACTTCTCCATTGCAACTTTCATTTCCTTCATTCTAGTTTGAGAGTTAGGAGCATGTCCCCAGAATACCATTGCTTTTAAATTATCTGGCTGTTCTATATTTTCTTTCTTTTCAAGAACACCATCAATCCATCTTGACACAGGTATACCCTTCTGGTTCATCATACTCTTGGTTTTACCGTCTTTTCCTTTCATTGAAGAAAATCTTGCTTTAATCCAATTGTAATCTTCTCCCCATACTCTTGACCAATGTTTCCAAGCACCGGCGGATAAACCGTAGTACCCTGGTAAAGAATGGGATAAAATACAAAAGTCGGTAGCACCTTGAACATTGTCGTGCCCTCGGAATATATTAGCACCACCACCTGCGGTTCCCATATTTCCTAAAGCTAATTGGAATGCACAATACGCTCTTGTGTTGTTATTTCCGTTAGTATGCTGAGTTCCACCCATACACCAGATAAATGTACCAGGTCTGTTGTTAGCCATTATTTTAGCTACTCTTTTTAACTGAGATCCAGGAACTCCAGTAACTCTTTCTGTTTCCTCAGGATTCCATTTCTTTACTTCAGCTCTAACGTCATCCATACCATAGACACGTTGCCTAATAAATTCTTTATCTTCCCATTTATTTTCGAAGATATGCCACATAATTCCCCAAATCAAAGCAACATCTGATCCTGGACGAAATCTTACAAATTCGTCAGCGTGCGCTGCAGTTCTGGTAAAACGTGGGTCGCATACAATTAATGGAGCATTATTTTGCTCTTTTGCTTTCATTAAGTGCATTAATGACACTGGGTGCGCTTCTGCTGGGTTTCCACCAATGACAAACATGGCCTTAGAATTGTGAATGTCATTATAAGAATTTGTCATCGCACCGTAACCCCAAGTGTTAGCAACACCTGCAACTGTTGTTGAATGACATATTCTTGCCTGGTGATCTCCGTTGTTAGAGCCCCAATATGCATAAAATTTTCTAAATAAATATGACTGCTCATTATTAAATTTAGCAGAACCTAACCAATAAACAGAATCAGGGCCTGATGAAGTTCTGATGGATTCCATCTTGTCGCCAATTTCATTTATGGCATCATCCCATGACATTCTTGTCCATTTGCCACTTACAAGCTTCATAGGATATTTTAATCTTCTTTCTCCACTTGCTGTTTCTCTAACAGACGCACCCTTAGAGCAATGAGCACCTAAATTAATTGGGCTATCCCAACCTGGCTCTTGACCTGTCCACACACCATTTTGAACTTCAGCCATAATCGTACAACCAACAGAACAGTGCGTACAAACTGTTTTCTTCATGGATACTGCAGAAGTTGAAAATGAAGCCTTTGCTGGCTTAACATTTGAACTTGTGAGTGCTGCAACGGTGGCTAAACCCCCTACCGCTAATCCTGAACCTTTCAAAAAAGTACGTCTATCAACGACTTTTTCTGAGGTTTTACCGATGAAAGATGAAGTTTGGGAGCCTATCGCCACCCCTTTCGTCTTCTTTCTAAGCATATTTTTCCTCCTTAAAATTGATTAATTAATATTAGAACCTAGCGGTCTCATAATAAGTTTTTACATGCTTTGTTTTCTGGTAGCCTGAACCAGTAGTATTCATAGTCTCGTTAGCAGATGCTGTTTTGGTAACAGTTGCAGCCACTGTTGCGGCGGCAGCTGTGATAGCGGCACCTTTTAAAAAGTCTCTCCTACCATTCTTAGATTTATCAATCTTCATTTTACACTCCTTAATAAAAAGCTCATTAATATGAGCCCATGAAACAGGGGCCTATCGCTACCCCGAGACATTCATTGAGAACGACGCACGTTCAATTTCCATAAATTCTTTTCCAATAGTTCCGATTGGTGAATAAAACACTGCAATTTTGGAACTTTCTATATCTCTCATAAGCAAGTCAACCCATGGAGCTAAATGCTTATTAAAAAAATCTTTTTGTTCTGTAATAGAATATTTTTTTTCAAACTTTCCAAGTATCAAGCCAGACATCATGTCAAATATGCTCGCGATGTGATCCTCCGGCTCCTTAACATTTTCCTCTAGCTTGATTCCTATTTTTTGCATATCCTGTCTTAACTTTGCTAAAGGCTTGTCTTTTAAAAATCCAGTCAAATAGTAAGATGCAAAGGGTAGTATTTCACCCCTACCGACACCTACAAAAATTCTAACATACTCATCTCTAATAGTTGGGAGATCAAGAGAAGTAGCTAATTTAGAAAGTGTTTTTATGGATTTTCCAATGGGAGAATCATCAGAATCAAGCATTGTTAACTGATTTACTAAATTTTCGTCAGGTTCTGCTCTTAAAAGATTAGCTAAAAATGAATACATGTCAGCACGTAACTGATCTTCTTCATTAATAATATGTGCAATTTTAGCGTTGTTAGAACTCAAATTATATCCCCCGAAATAACTATTTACTATTATTTTGGAAAAGAAAAGCTTTTTTTTATTAATGTGTTAAGTAAAAGATCAATCTAAACAATTAGATCTTTTGGTTATAATTATTTTTACTGATTTTTGGTTTGAAAACCATTGTTTCTGGCTTTATTTTTTTATTACTATTTTGCAAGGAATTTTCAATTTCATCAGTATTTGTTGATGTTTGTTCTATTAAATTCTTATCTTTTTTTATTTCGCCAATCTTACTGACATTATTCTTCTTGTCTTTTTCAGATATAAGTTTTGTTTCGTCATTTTGTTTCTGATTTTGTTTTTTATCTTGATTTTTTCCTTTAGAAATTTTTTTAATTTTCTTTTTATTGCTTTTATCTGTTGATAATTGAATAGGAGTTATTGATTCGACGTCATTTTTTTCGTCCTTATCATCAATCAAATCTGATAGATAACCTTTTCCAACTTTATAAGCTGTTTCCATTCCTTCAATAACTGTTGCAGCATCAGTAAAATCTTCATGATAATCGTTAATTTCTGCGTCAGCGAATCTTATTATTGGATTTAATCTCCATACTCTTCGCAACGCTATTTGACGCAATCTGTCAGGAACTCCATCTTTAAAAAACACATCTAAAGATTTTTCTTTTTTAATTTTCTCAGGATTTGGTAAATTATATTTCTTTAACAATTCATCATCATTAAGTTTATCGTTTTCGCTCACTTCTGATGTTGAAGATTTTGAAACTTCATCACCTTGGGAACTATTAAAATCAGTAGATTCTATTTTAGAAATTTCATTTTCAGACTTTTGTTTAGATTTTTTCTTAGACCATCTAGTAAGAAAGTTATCATTTAAATCTTTTTTATCTTCTTCCATTTTAAATTAACCTTTAAAATCTATTATCAGTTATAATAATTTTTCTTTAGTCTTTGATCCCCACCTCGATGAATATTTTCATCAATATTTTTTTTATCTCTTTTTCTTTTTTTAAACTCCTCAGGATGAAAGTGAATACTAACAAACTTATTTAAGAGCTCTAAAATAGGACCATATAATGGAACTTTTTCAACTTTATCTTCTCCACAATCTTCATAATCTTGAATATGATAGGGAGAAAGTGAGACTTCTGCTAAATGAACGTCAATATTTCTCTTCTCATCACTTTTTTTTTCATTTTCTTCAATTAAATCTCCATCTCTCAGAACTATATATATAGAAGGGTCTGAAGATTGAAGATTTTCAGCATAACCTTCAGCCTCTGCGCGATGCAAATCAATTGACGCATCTGCAACAAATAAATTTTTATTATCACTATTATGTCGAGAAACATCATTTAAAAGTGGACGAATTTTAACATCATTAATTGGAGGATACCCTTCTCCACTTGTTACATCAAGAGGTATCAAATCATTAACTATCCATTTATGACTTTCCCATTGATTATCAATTTCTTTTTTTTCAAAAATGATCCTTACACCGTATAGAAGATGCTTATTATTTTCTAAGCTTATCATAATGCCTCATTTATAAACCTTAGACAGGTGAGCTAAATAACAACATTAAGAATAAAAAACAAACTAATTTTTTTTGTGATGAGAAATTAATTGACATTATAGCACAATTAAATAAGTTCTTGTCTCAATCTTGGGAGATTGTTTTTGGAAGTTAATAATAAAAAAATACTTATTTGCAATTGTGAAGCAACAATGGATATTGATGATGAAGCATTATCAAAAGCTTGCAAGTTGGAAAGTAAATGTAAAATACATAACAACTTATGCGGTTCGGAACTAGATGTTGTTTTAGATCAACTAAAAGTAGGAAATAAAGAAAATAAAAATTTGCTAATTGCGTGCACTCAACAAGAAGAGGTTTTTGAAAATTTAGCTGAAGAAAATAATTTTCAGCCACCTGGAACTTTTAATATAAGAGAATATGCAGGATGGTCTAAAGAGAGTAAAAAATCCGTTCCTAAAATAAGCGCCTTGATAAATTCATCTGTCAATGAAACAAAAAAAACACCTAGTTTGACTTTAAATTCTCTAGGAAGATGCTTTGTTTATACTAATTATAAAAATGGTGATGACTCCCTTGGTATTGCTTTTGATTTTTGTAAAAAATTAAATAAACACCTTGGTGTAACACTAATGATTTCTAATTGTGAAGACGAAATAGTTTTAGAGCCTCAAAATTTCAAAATAACAAAAGGAAATATAAACAGAGCTCAAGGTCACTTTTCTCAGTTCCAACTTGATATAAATAATTTTTCCGAAGCACTTCCAAGTAGTAAGTCAAATATGACGTTTGGAGATTTTTTTAAATCAGTAGATACTGAATGCGATATAATAATAGATCTAAGTGAAAATACACCTATGTTTATAGGTGATCACAAACGTGATGGTTATTTTAGAGCAAGCACAAATAGTCCAAATGATTTACTAGAGATTTTTGCAAAAGCAATTGATATGATTGGAGAGTTTGAAAAACCAATTTATGTAAACTATAATGATAGTTTATGCGCACATTCACGTAATGAAAAAACAGGATGCTCAAAATGTTTAGATGTTTGTCCTGCTGGCGCTATCCAAACATCTGGTGACGTTGTCTCTGTAGATCCAGGTATATGCGGTGGTTGTGGTTTTTGCGGATCTGTTTGTCCATCTGGCGCTATCCAAACTGATTATCCAAGCCTTGAAGTTATATTAGGTGATTTATCAGACCTACATGATAATTATATCAAAGCGGGTGGTAAAAATCCTACTTTAGTATTATTTGATAATGATTATGGAAATGAAGTCATAAACATTCTTTCAAGACATGGCAGTGGTTTGCCAGCTAACTTGATACCCTATTCAATGCATTCTGTCGGTAGAGTTGGTCATGATATTCTTGTGTCTTCAATAGCTATTGGATATAAAAAAATTTTTATACTTCTAAATCCTAAAAAAATTAAAGAATTCGATTTCTTACCAAAAGAAATTGAATTAGCCAATGCCTTACTTTCTGGCGTTGCAAAAAATGATAATAATACAATTAAATTAATTGAAGAAAGTGATCCTGAAAAAATTGGAGATAAATTTTATGAAAAAGATGGTTATACCAAAATCAAACCATCTTCTTTTGTTGCAGTTGGAGCGCCTAGAGGAATATTGAGAGCTGGAATACAAGGTTTATCAAAAAGTAATAACAACAAGAAAGACATTATATCATTACCTAAAAATTCACCTTATGGGACGGTTGATGTTAACATCGATAGTTGTACTATTTGTTTATCATGCGTAAGCGCTTGCCCTGCTGGCGCATTGCAGGACAATCCAGACTCCCCTCAGCTTTTATTCAGAGAAGATGCTTGCTTGCAATGTGGTATATGTGCAGCAACATGTCCCGAAAAAGCAATATCTCTTAACTCTCAATTCAACTTAAACGATAACGCAATGTCAGCAAAAGTTATAATTGAGGATCAACCTTTCGATTGTATTGTTTGTGGAAAGACTTTTGGATCTACTAAATCTATAGAAAGAATAATTGAAAAACTCTCTACTCATACAATGTTTGAAAAAGATGGCAGGACTGAAATGCTTAAAATGTGTGAAGACTGCCGTGTTGGTGAAATGTTTAAGGAAAATGATAAAATGCTTGATGCCCAAGATCGACCGAAACCAAGAACAACTGATGATTACTTGAATTAAGAATTATCTAATAAAGGTAAATTTGTTAATATATTTTGAGGTTTGAATTTTATCTTAGAACTATCATTCATTGCTAATCCAACATATACTGGCTTACCATACATTTCCTGAACAAATCCATCTTCAGCATCAAGTTGAAATAAACATAGTATCTGTTTGAGTCTTTCGTCAGTGACGTCAAGTCCATTATAAAGATCATTTAAAATATTGTTAGAGTCACTGTCTAAACCAAGATGCCATGACCATTTCTCATCCTCAATTTTTTGCATGGGTTTTATTGAAACCTCGATAGAAAGAAAATGATGAACCCATTTTTCAATCACTCGTGCTAATGCATCTAAGCCTGGTTTTGTGTAAGCAAGATCAATAGAGGTGTCAAATTTATCTGATCTACCCCAATAATTGTCAGCAGAGCTCTCTCTTAAAATATCTATATCAACCTCTAATTTTTTTGGATCATTAGCTTTAGTGCTTTTTTTCTCAGCTTGAAGTTCAACTGTAGCCTCATCTGCCACCATTATTTCATCTTCAGCTATAGTAACAACCTGTGTCCTAAAGAATATTTCTGACGCCCTCACTTGAAGAGCATAAGGTGATTGATTTAGAATGTTCCTTAAAATAATTTGAACCATTTGATCTACAAAAAGAGGAGGAAAGTCTACAGCTTGTCCTCTTGCTATTGCAAGATAAGCACTATCTAATGTTGGATACTTTGATAAAAAATCTCTAAACTTTAATATGACTTCATAGTTGAAAATTACGTCTTTATCTCTAATTAGGTTAAGTTCCTTTTTATCAACAATATCAAAAGGTTTATCAACCAATCTTTTGTGAAGTTCAATTTCAGCTTCACAAGATTCTTCAATTGGAGCCACTTCTGGTCTATAAAAATAAGCTCGCATAAAGTCTTCGGTAGGAACAAGATGACCATCATTATTATGATCTAACAAATGCCAACCAGAAGTTAACCAAAAATCATTTTGAACCATTCATCAATTCCTAATAATTAGTTCTCATCAACAAAAGCCCAAATTTTTTGCTCTGAGCAAGAATCAGCTTTAGGGAGATTTCTAAATTTTTCTTTAATTCCTTCATCTTCCCAAGTTCTTGTCAAACTTAAAAGACTTCCAATTTCATGATTTTTGCACAAATCAAGCATAAAATTTATTTCTTCTGTTGCCGCCTTTTCAGCCATCTCTTTGGTTGGAGCACCAAAGTTATCAACCAAATACTTTCCTAAGTCTATTTTTAGTTGTTGTAATTCTTCTTTACTAATATTCACTAAACTAACAAACGTACTATAGCCAAAAGTATTACAGCCCATGAAACCATTAGAGAATGCCTGCTTTATTTTACCATTTAAATCTTGCTGCTTTAATTTATAAAAGTTAAAAGTGCCAACCACAGCCAACTCACCTTCTTCAGAAGCTAAGGGGAAAATATTTAAATCAGACTTGTCGAAACGAATTGTTTTTGCAAACTTCATCTTAAATTTATATCTCCAATTTCTTTTGTTATTTCAATTGGTGATAAGAATATTTCTTTATTCTTAGATTTGACAATAGCTAATCCATTTTCGTCTAACCCAACCCATGATACTGTTTCTTTATTTTTTAATGTCAGCTCTTTGTTTTGTTCTCTTCTGGAATTCCACATATCTACAACTGGTTTAAACCCTTCATCCTCCCATTGACTAATCCAAGCTAGAAAATGCCTTGATAAAGATTCAACAGCTCTTGTTCTAGAAACAAAACCAGCACCTTCATCTGCAAGAGATGTTATATCTGGCTGAATATTATTTTCATCCATTTGAAGCTGATTATTTAACCTCAATTTTAATCCAACTACAATCCAATCTGGAATAGTATCCTCATTAGCTGAAGAAACCTCTATTTTGACAATACCCGCTTCACCTTGATTCAAGTAAATTAATCCTGGGTAAGAGTATGTAACCACTACTTCAGGCGGTGCAAGTGCTCCAATTGAGTCTCCAGCTGCAACCATCATTACATACAACATTTGATTACATTTAATTTTTTTCACTTCTGGATTTAAAACTACGGCTATTTCCACAAATTCAGTACTCTCGGAATAAAATACTGTTCCTGCTTCACTATTTGCAGCTGCAGCAATAGCCTTGTTAAAAACTTCGATTTTTTCTGGCACCGCGACCGGAGTTAATATTGGCGGTAGAAGCGGTGGGTCATTATCGTCTGCTGGATCAAGTTCATAATATAAACTCATACTAACTCCTCTTCGTCTATTTTAACAGATTTGATAATAGCCTTCGCAATATTTCTATAATTTTTAGATTGAACTGATTTTGGTTCAGAAATTATAATAGGAATACCTGAATCGGAACTCTTTCTTACTTGAGAACTTATTGGTATTTCACCTAACATCTTAATTCCTCTTTTTTTTGCCTCAGCTTTTACGCCACCTTCTCCAAAAATATGATCTATTCTACCACAATCTGGACAAGACCAATATGACATATTTTCGATCATTCCTAATACTGGAACATTCGCTTTTTGAAACATTGTTAATGCTTTAACAACATCTAGTAATGCTATATCTTGAGGAGTAGAGACTATGACAGCTCCTGCTAGATTTACTTGCTGAGCAAGAGAAATTTGAATATCTCCTGTTCCGGGTGGTAAATCAATTACAATTATGTCAAGATTTCCCCACGCAACTGAATTTAACATCTGCGTTAATGCTGACTGTACCATAGGACCACGCCAAATCATTGCAGTATCATCAGGCACTAAGAGCCCCATGGACATTAAACTTATTCCATAATTTTGAAGAGGGGCAACCATATCTCCTCCAACTGATGCAGGTCTTCCACTTACTCCTAACATCCTGGGCTGAGAGGGACCGTAAACATCAGCATCTAGAAGACCCACCTTATATCCTTCAAGCTTTAGAGAAATAGCTAAATTTACAGAAGTAGTTGATTTTCCTACACCGCCTTTTCCAGAACCAACTGCGATAAATCGCCTTACTTTCGATTCTATGACTTTTTCAACAGTTTTATCAGTTTTTACATCATCTGTAGTTTTGTTGTGTTTATTATCATGCGCAGTAACTACAACTGTTGCACTAGTAACTCCATCAATCCTTAAAATAGTTTGTTGTGCTAGTTTTCTAATAGGTTCCATTGATGCACCTCTATGAACGGGAACCTCCAAGGTAACTGCTACGTTACTATCCTTAATAGTAACATTACCTATTAAACCTAATGTAACAATATCCCTCGACTGTGAGGGATCCTGAACCTTTTTTAATGTATCTAATATTAAATCTTTATTTAATTTAGTCATTTTTTCCTGGTAATGATAATGTTGAGGAAACTGAATGATTAAGACCTAACTCATCAATTGTTATGTTAGCTGTGATATCAAGATTAGCGTTAGGACTCAATTCACCATCAGCTATTTTTTTGTTAATCAATTTTTCAATTTCTTTATGTGTTGTAACACCTAGATTTTTTAAAAATTTCCTATAACTAATTTCTGAAGCTGTCATATCTGACATATCTTTTTTATCACTCATAAACTTTCTCCTTAAAAAATTTTGTTAAAGCAATACTATTTATAAGTTTGGATCAGCTAAATGTTCACGTATCATATCTATAAATTGTTCTGACATATGCTTTACATAATTTTCATGATTATCTGTTTCTAAAACGTTCTTCCCAACATGAGCAGAATATCGAGCAGCAGCGTAAAGCATTATGTAGTTAAGATCAGTTGATTTTATAGTTTTATTTTTAGTGTTTGCAAAAGAAATAAAATGATCTGCTAATTTTAAAAAGTTTTTTCCATCAAGAACTTTTTGATCCTTAATCTTTTCTGTTGAGCTCTCAGGTCTCTCATGCCATTTTCGTAATTCCATTTTAAACTATATCTCCCTAATAAAGAACAAAATACATTTAATATTTTAATTAGCCTAGACAATTTTTTTCTTTTTTTAAAAACTGTTTCTTATTTTTTTATAATGAAATAAAATTCAAATTATTTGGGAGGTAGTAAATTGAAAGATTTATGGAAAATGAATGGTTATGAAATTTCTGATTTATTAAAAAAAAAAGAAGTATCAGCTGCAGAAATATGCAACAACCTTATTGAGCATATTGAAAAAATAAATCCTAAAATCAACGCAATTGTTGTAGAAACCTTCGAGGACGCAAAAAAGCAAGCAAAAATTTTAGATAAAAAAATTAAGGAAGGTGAAAATATTGGGATGCTTGCTGGGGTCCCTACTACAATAAAAGTTAATACTGATCAAATTGGCTATCCTAGTACCAATGGTCTACGAATACAAAAAGATCTAATCGCAAAAAAAGATAGCCCTGTAGTAAAAAATCTCCGAAATTCTGATGCTTTAATGTTAGGCAAAACTAATACACCAGCTTTCAGTATTCACTGGTTTACCAGAAACAGTTTGCACGGCCATACTTTAAATCCTCATAATAAAAATATTACACCCGGCGGATCATCTGGCGGTGCCGCAGCTGCAACTGCAGCAGGTATGGGAGCAATTGGACACGGCACTGATATAGCTGGATCAATTCGTTACCCTGCATATGCCTGTGGAATTCACGGATTAAGACCAAGTATTGGCCGAGTTCCAATGATAAATTATACTACCCCAGACAGACATATTGGAGGGCAAATAATGGCAGTGTCAGGACCATTAGCACGTTCCATAAAAGATCTAGAATTAGCCCTAAAAGTAATGAGCAGGGAAAATTATGATGACCCTTGGTGGACACCATTACCATTTTCCTTGCCTATACCTGAAAAAAAAATAGCATTATTAAAAACAATTGAAGGCCTAAAAATTGATCCTGTAATATCAGCAGAATTAGACATTGTTGCTAAAAGACTTGAGGATTTAGGATGGGTTATAGAAGAACCTAAAGCGCCAAACTTCCAAGAAGCAGCAAAATTTCAAGCAACATTATGGCTTGGTGAATTTAGAAGAACTGGCGGAGAAGCTATTACAAAAGAAAATGACCCTGATTCAAATTTTATTTATAGCCAAATGTCTAGAAGATGCCCTGATACTAGTTTAGAAAAATTTATGGACTCATTGCAACAAAGAGCAAGAATCAGCAGAGAATGGAACAAATTTTTTGATCAACACCCTATAATATTATGTCCAATTACAGGAGACATTCCATTTCCAGATTTAAAGGATTTAGAATCAGAAGAGTCCTTTGATTTAGTTTTTGATTCTATGCTACCTCAAATAGCGCCTCCATATATGGGACTACCTGGGCTATCTTTTGCAACTAGCCAAACAAAACAAAAAATCCCACTAGGAGTTCAATTTATTTCCAGAAAGTTTCGTGAGGATTTATTATTAAATGTTGGATATGACCTAGAAAATTATTACCCCAAAATTGAACCAGTATTGCCAGCCTTTTAAAGTATTATTAAGACAAAATAAAAAACGGTTGAAAATATTAAAATTTGTAGATTAATATCAAAACAAAATTATTTAATTAATGAAAATGTTTAAATCTAATGTAAAAATAACATATGCTGAATCATGGTTACCAATTCATCATAAGTTTTTTATTCATACTGTAGAATTGTTATCAGCAAGAATTGCCCTAGAAAAACGTTACAAAAATTTTATCAATAATTCAAAAAACAAAACTGGTACCGAGTTATGGAAACATGCATTAAACTCTATGGGCATTAAGACACCTACATTGGCTCCTATTCCTAAAAGAAAAAAAGGTAAGGGTTTGATTATTGCAGCTAATCATCCATTTGGTGTTACAGATGGGGTATTTTTATCTTGGTTTGCTTCAACATTTGATGATAATTTTAGAGTAATAGCTCACGGCGTTCTACAAAAAGAACCAACACTAGCAGAGAATATACTTCCTATCGATTTTAGTAATAAAAAAAATGCGATGAGAGATAATGTAATCACTAGACAGACTGCTATTCAAATTTTGAAAAATGGAGGCGTAATTGCAATTTTCCCAGCTGGGGGAGTAGCATGGGCAAGAAAAAAAGGATTACCTGTTGAAGAAGATGACTGGAAACCTATGCTAGGTAGATTAATAAATGACTCTAAATGTGATGTTCTTATAACCAAATTTGGTGGCCAAAATTCCAAAGCTTTTCAGTTTGCTTCACGTATACATCAAACTTTCAAACAAAGTTTATATTTGTATGAAATTAGAAAAAGTTTAGATAAACCCATAAAATTCGAAGTGTTAAAGTATTTTAAAAATGAAACTTTACCAAAAATTGATGATAAAGGTCTGTCACTTTTTCTTCAAAGCAAAGTTAAAGCTTCACACTAAGCATTATAGAGTTTACCGCTCTTTTTAGAGAGTTCTGGAGGAGCAGTTGGTCTTTTAAGGAAGGTGTCTACATCTCTAACATCTAAAAATTTATTACCAGCCTTAATTATTTGGTTATTTGGTAATTTTTTCAATGGCGTATATTTTGGATGATGGTGATCTATAAAAGGATTATTTCTTGCAGCGTTATAACAACATAAAAGTGTCCAACGTCTGTTAGGAGAGTTATTTTTATCAGACCTGTGGAGAGTGTTACAGTGGAAAAAAAGCGCATCTCCAGGATCCATTTCACAATAAACTAGTTTTAGATATTTTTTTGCCTCTTCAACTCTCTTTAAATCAACCCCTACTTGACCACTTTCTAATAATGCGTGATCTACTCTTCCTAATTTATTCGAACCGGATAGTACTTGCAAACATCCATTTTCCTTCGTGCATTTATCCAAAGCTATCATTACGGTAGCCATAAATGGGAACAAACAACCATTATTATACCAATATCCGTAATCTTGATGCCATTCCCAAGCTCCTCCCTTATATGGTTCTTTAGCTGTAATTTTAGAATGATAATGATAAACTTCTCCACCAAGGAGGTCTTCCATTGTATCAACAATTTTTTCTGATCTAGCGGTAACGCCATAAATACTATCATCTGGATGGTTCCATGCCATCATTTTAGTTATTAATCCTTCGGAGTCTTTTCTTTCATATAAATGATCTCTTATAGCAGGGTCCTTCTTAGAAGCATTTTGCAAAAGATATGTTTCATCTTCATTAAAAAAATTTTTTACGATCACATATCCATTTTCATGAAAATCATTTGTTTGATTATTGTTTAGATATGTAGCCATTTGTTATTCTCCAAAAAATGTGAATGTTATGTCATGTTTTTAAAATTGTGCCAGTTATAATAATTAGATTTAATATCAGCATCACATGAAAACGCATCAAAAACTTGCTCTAGATAATTTAACAAGTTTTTATTTATAATTTTTTTATTTTTTTTATTGTATTTATTTTTTAATTCTTCTTCCCAAATTATCATCGCGCTATGTATAATTGCTATTGGAGCAGGGTCAATATTTCTTATAATCCCATCTTTTAAGTCTTTAGAAAAAATACTAATTAAGTTTTTAAATTCTTTTTCTAACCCTTGAAGCTTAGTTTGCAATAA
>CACBMD010000020.1 GCA_902539895.1 uncultured SAR116 cluster alpha proteobacterium | reverse complement strand
ATTGAAATACAAACTTAAAGGTACAACCGTACAACCATCTTTCTTTATTTGTCCTAAAATTTTATCTCTTTCTTTTTTATGTACTAAAAGACGTCTCACTCTTTTAGGATCATGATTTTGACCAGATGCTGCTAAGTTGTATTCTGGGATATTTGAATTTACTAGAACAATTTGTCCAAATTCGTTAGTTGCATACGATTCGTTAATACTGGCTCTACCAAGTCTTAAACTTTTGACTTCACTGCCTAACAAAACTATTCCAGCTTCTACAGTATCAATTATTAAATAATCAAATTTAGCACGTCTATTTTCTGCAACACTACCTTGAGAAATAACATTGTTATTTTTTTTTTTATTCATTCAAAACACAAGTATTTATAGTAACCCAGCTTTTCCAAGGGCAACTTTTACATTTGTTTTACTTTCTTCTTCAATCTCTACAATTGGAAGTCTAGCCTCTGAAGAACATAGCCCTAATAATGATGCTGCATATTTAAGTGGACCTGGGCTTGTTTCATAAAATAACGCATCGTGTAGAGGCATTAGTTTTTTATTTATTTCTTGTGCAGTTATGATATCCCCTTGTTTCCATGCATTATGCATCCTTGAAAGTAATTTAGGAGCAATATTTGATGTAACGGAAATACAACCATGCCCCCCTGCAGCTAAATAAGCCAATGCCGTCCCATCTTCACCAGATAATTGAATAAAATCGTCACCGATAATATTTTGCAGTCTTGTAGGTCTTGCTAAATCAGCAGTTGCATCTTTCACACCTACAATTAGTTCATTTTCAGCTAGCTTAGCCATTGTAGAATCATTCATTTTTATTACAGAACGACCTGGTATATCGTAAATAATTATTGGCTTACTAGAATTTTTAATAAGTTCATTATAGTGAGCAATTAACCCTGACTGGGTAGGTTTATTATAATAAGGCGTAACAACTAACAGACCATCAGCACCAACTGAACATGCGTGTTTTACAAAATCAACGGCTTCGTTGGTAGAATTTGAACCTGCACCTGCTATAATTGGAACTCTTCCATTTGACTGATCTATACATACTTCAACAAGCTTTTTATGTTCATCATGAGATAAAGTAGGTGATTCACCAGTTGTTCCTACTGGAACTAAGCCATTTGTTCCATTTTCTATTTGAAAATCTATTAATTTTCTAAAAGCATCAAAGTCTACTTTATTATCTTTGAATGGAGTTAATAAAGCAGTGTAAGAACCATGAAATAACATAAAAACCTCGTCAAAAAAAATGATTTGTTTATCATACTCATGTCAATTAAATTTAACAAGATATAGAATAAAATAATCTAGGAAAATATTAATGGTTAATAGTAATGTTACATTCAATTCTATTTTAGAAGCATCTAAGAGATTAGAAGGGAAAATTGTAAGAACACCTATTTTACAATCAAAATATATTAATGAAAAATTAGAATCCAATATTTTTTTGAAAGCTGAAAATCTTCAGACTATTGGTGCATTTAAATTTAGAGGTGCTATGAATTCCATACTCCAGCTTCCGTCTGATATTAAGAAAGTTGTAGCATGGTCAAGTGGCAATCATGCACAAGCGGTTGCTGCTGCATCAAAAATAACGGGTCGCCAAGCAACAATTGTAATGCCAGAAGATTCTCCAAAGGCAAAATTAAATGGAACAGCTTTTTGGGGTGCAACGATTATAAAGTATGATAGGAACACAGAAAATAGAGAAGAAATTGGGAAAAAAATAGCAAAGGACATAGATGCTAAGATTATTCCACCCTTTGATCACGAAAAAGTAATAATTGGACAAGGAACTGCTGGTATAGAATGTATTGAACAATTAAATGAAATCAATGTTATACCAGACATTGTTTTATGTTGTTGTGGAGGTGGTGGTCTTATTGCTGGTATAAGTACAGCTATAAAAGAAAAATTTCAAAATGCTAAAATATATTCTGTTGAACCAGAGAATTTTGATGATACTAAAAAATCATTAGAAAAAAATTCTATAATTCCAAATTCTATGAAACATAATTCTATTTGCGATGCACTATTAGCTGAAAAACCAGGAAAAATTACTTTTGAAATTAACAAATTAAATTTAACATCTGGTTTGTCAGTTTCAGATAAAGAAGCTTTAATTGCAATGAACACAGCGTTTAAATATCTTAAGATTGTTCTCGAACCTGGTGGTGCAGTTGCACTAGCAGCTGCTATATTTAAAAAAATAGATATTAGAGATAAAAACGTTTTAGTAATTGCATCTGGAGGAAATGTTGATAAAGATATTTTTGAAATTTGCTTAAATCAACAAGAAATTTAAAATTATTCAGTTAAATAATTAATCACATTTTCAATCTTAGGTCTTCTTCTTTCAACTGGCTCTTTTTCTTTATCTCCAATGTAAATGAAACCAGCCAGTTTATCTGTCTCTGGCATTCCACCAACTACCTTTATCATTCTATCATTGTAAGAATACCACTCTGTTAACCACTGAGCAGCATAACCCAAAGATTGAGCAGCAACAAGTATATTTGAACATACTGCTCCAGTAGATAATTCCATCTCCCATGATGGTATTTTAGAATGTGAAACAGGTTTAAATAACACTGCTATCACAGCACTAGCTCTTAAAAATCTGTTTTTTTCAAAATCTACTTCTTCTTCTGTAGCTTCAGGATTATTTAGAATATATTCAGGAGCTAAAATTTCTTTTCCTATCCTATATCTTGCTTTGTCTTTTATAACCGTTAAAGACCAAGGATTTAAAGCACCATGATCAGGAACTCTAATACCACACGCTAAGATATCATTTAGATCGCTCTCGTTAATATGACTTGCAATCATAGTTTTAGCGGTTGTAGATCTTCTGGTTTTAAGAAAATTTATCAAGTTACTCATTGATTCTAACTAAAATAAAGCTTTACTTATTAGGTGTTATAATACAAACGTTACCATCAATGACATATTTTTTAAAGATTAATAATGTATAATGATCCAATAATAGTAATTGTGATAATATTAGCAGTAATGGCAGGAGGGCTTATTAAAGGTACTATTGGATTTGGGATGCCAATGGTAGCTTTGCCGTTAATTGCATTCGCAGTGCCAGTAACCACAGCTATGATTTTACTTTGTGCTCCTATTTTTTTAACTAATTTTTTACAAATAAAATTTAAACAAGGTATTAGTAGCTATAGGTTTTTGCCAATGTTTTTATTCTTAGTTTTTGGCCTAATTATAGGTGCAAGGCTGATACTTGAAATAAATTTAAACACTATTACCCAAATAATCGCAATTTTAATTATATTTGCTGCTATAATTAATTGTTTTGGCTTTAAAATAAATCATAATATCAATAAAAAACATGAAAGAATAATCACATCTTTTATTGGCTTTGGATCTGGGATATTAGGAGGATTATCAACTGTCTACGGACCACCAATGTTAGCTTATTTAGTTGCAGTAGACTTGCCAAAAGAGAAATTTGTAAGAACAGTTTCAACTATGTACTTTATAGGTTCTTTTCCGTTATATGGATCATTGATTTATTATGGATTTGCTACAAAACAAGATCTTGTTATGAGCTTGTTATTGATAATACCCGCTTTGATAGCTCAACAAATAGGTACAAAAATAAGGGATAAAATTAATCAAAAACAGTTTAGAAACTGTATTCTAGTAACTTTAGTCATTCTTGGTGTAATGCTTTTTATTAAAACAATATAAATAAATTATTTTTTTAAAACAGGAACTAACTTTAAGTTAAGTGATATAAATGGTCCTATGAAAATTGCAAAAATAATTGTTCCAATGCCAAAAGTACCTCCTAAAAGCCAGCCCAAAAAAACTACAAAAAATTCTATGCTGAAACGGATGAAGCTAATGGGTTTGTTATAGTTTTTAGCAATTCCAGTCATTAGACCATCTCTAGTACCAGGACCTAGGTTAGCAATTAAATAAATACCACTTCCTAAAGCAACTATAAATGTTCCCAAAAAAGACAAAAATAAAGGATCAAAGATTTCATTTAAAAATTGAATTAATGGTATTACCCCCCCCATTGTTAATGCAATTATAATTATATTCATGATCGTACCTAATCCAGGTTTAAGTTTTAACGGGAACCATAAAATTAATACTGCACAACTTATGTAAAACGTAGATAAACCTACACCAATATCAAATTCCTCAGCAATACCCTCTGCTAAGACTGTCCATGGTGTAACGCCATTTTGAGAAATTACTAATATACTTTCACCTAAACCAAATAGAAACAAGCCGAAACATAGTAAAAAAAAAGTTTCTAATTTTGGCGTAATACTTTCAGGTTTATGTGCACTCCAGGTTGTTTTAGGAACTGAAGTTATCAAAAAAATTTTTGAAATTAGTTTCAAATTTGATTTCAATAACTTACCGATTTAATTTTTTATCTAAATTTTATGTTTGATCTATTTAATTCTTTAATGCTCGTGCATCCCATTAGTTTCATATCTCTTTCTATTTCACTCCGATATAAACCTAGTGCTTTTTCAACACCCTTTTGACCAGCTGCAGCTAATGCATATAAGTATAACCTTCCACCGGAGCAAGCTTTTGCACCAACCGACAATGCTTTTAATATATGAGTACCTCTTTGGATTCCACCTTCACAAATCACATCAATTTTATCTCCTACAGCATCAACAATTTCAGCTAATTGATCAAAAGGTGCTCTAGCTCCATCTAATTGACGACCACCATGATTTGAAACCATTATACCAGTACAGCCAATATCGACGGCTTTTTTGGCATCTTCAACACTCATTATACCTTTTAGCGCAAAATGACCACCCCATTTTGAACTTAAACGTTCAGCATCTTTCCAATTCATAGACTGGTCTAACATTGATGAAAAATAATTTCCTATAGACGTTGCTGTATTAGTTCCTTCACTTACATGATCCTGTAATTGTGGTAATTCAAATTTAGGTTTTGTTAAATAATTTATTGCCCACATTGGCTTAGATGCAAAACTAAATAGGCTAGCTAGAGTTAGTCTTGGTGGCGATGTAAAACCAGTTCTGAG
Source organism: uncultured SAR116 cluster alpha proteobacterium (assembly GCA_902539895.1). Lineage (GTDB taxonomy): Bacteria > Pseudomonadota > Alphaproteobacteria > Puniceispirillales > Marisalimonadaceae > Marisalimonas. The sequence continues at coordinate 20,419 of CACBMD010000020.1, read as the reverse complement.
ATCTCTTTCTCGATTGCCTCCTGTAATTGTATCTACAGTAAGAGCCAAAACATCAAATTTAGCTGCCTTAACCCTCTCAAGCATACTGTCATTAAGACCCCTGTCTTTATGAAAATAAAATTGAAACATCTTAGGAGTTGAAACAATAGAAGATATCTCTTCAACACTCACTGTACCTAATGAAGAAACTCCAAACATAGTTCCAAATTTTTGTGCTGCTTTTCCAACAGCTCTTTCTCCCTCATAATGAAATAGTCTTTGCAAAGCAGTTGGAGCACAATAAAATGGTAAATCTAATTTTTTTCCAAAGATTGTGGTAGATAAATCAACATTTTCAACCCCTCTAAGTACATTTGGTATTAAATCAGCATCATTATAAGCAGCTGTATTTCTATTATAAGTAACCTCATCATCTGCTGCACCATCTATGTAGTGAAATATAGGTGAAGGAAGTCTTTTTCTAGCTAATTTTCTAAAATCTTGAAAATTATGACAATCGTTTAAATTCATTTAATTTCCTTTACATGAAATACAGTAGTAATTATTTTAAGATAATAATTCTTAATAATTTTACTAGTAGTTACATAAATATAAGTTTTTTAAATTTTGTCTATGTAAATTTTTAATGGAAAATAAATGAACCAAATTAAAAGAGTTGAAATACACGAATTTACTCACTCAGTAACAAATTTAGGTCTGTTGACTAATGCAAACACAATTGGCGCAGTTGGATATTCTAAAGGCCAATCTATTAAGTTGGATAAATTTGCGGTTGTAATCGAGACTAAAGATGGATGTAGAGGTGAGTACGTTACTCATTGGGGAGGTAATCAAGTAGCTTGCACACAAGCTAAAATGTTGGCACCCAAATTATTAGAATATAATGCCGAAGAAAGAGAAAAAATATACGATGACTTTAAAAGAGAACTTAGGCAATTTGACCACATGGGCCATGGCCCATTAGATATTGCATTGTGGGATTGGGCTGGTAAGAAATTAAATTGTTCAATTGCTGTGCTATTAGGAAGTTACAGAAAATATCTTAAAGCATATGCAAGCACATATCATGGTGACAGAAATGGTGGTTTAGATAGCAAGGAAGCTTTTGCTGATTTTGCTGAGCAATGTTTTGATATGGGTTACAAAGCTTTCAAAATACATGGATGGCATGAAGGAAATGCAAAAGAAGAGGCAGAAAATGTTTTACATGTGGCAAAAAAAGTTGGAGATAAGATGACTTTAATGCTTGACCCAGCATGCCAACTAAAAACTTTTGCCGATGCACTTTATGTTGGAAAAGCTTGTGATGAAGCAAATTTCTTTTGGTTAGAAGATCCATATAGAGATAGTGGAGTATCTGCTTTTTCACATAAACGTCTTAGGGAAATGTTAAAAACTCCAATATTGCAAACAGAACATATTAGAGGATTAGAAACCAAATGTGATTTTCTTATTGCTGGTGGAACTGACTTTCTTAGATCTGACCCAGAATATGATATGGGCATAACTGGAGCAATAAAAATTTCACACTTAGCAGAATCTTTTGGTGTAGATGTTGAAATCCATGCATGCGGCCCTGCTCATAGGCATGTTATGGCTGCTACTAGAAACACAAATTTTTATGAAGTTGCTCTAGTTGGTCCAGATTGCCCTAATACAATGGCTCCAGTATACACTTGTGGTTACAGTGATATGATTGATTGCATAAATAACAATGGCTTTGTACCAGTACCTGATGGAATTGGATTGGGAGTTAAATATGATTGGGATTTTATTAAAACTAACACAACCAACGTAACTATTTTTGAGTAATAAAATGATAAGTAATGATTTATTAATTGTTCTTGGCAACCAATTGTTTCCAGTTGAGCATATTAAAAAAACTGAAGTCAGCAAGATTTTTATGGCTGAAGATTTTGGTCTAACTACAAATCATAAACATCATAAATTAAAAATTTTAATGTTTTTGTGGTCAATGAGGCAGTATAGAGACAATCTTATTAAGAATGGTTATACTGTATTTTATCATTCAATTGATGAAGAAAGTTTTCATCATAATTATGAAGATAAGTTACTCAAAGTAATTAAAGATAATGATATCGAAAGATTAAAATATTTTGAAATTGAAGACAATGATTTTGAAGATAAAATTGTTAATTTTATAAATGAACAAAATATTAATAAAGAAGTAATTCAAACTCCTATGTTTCTCACTTCAAGAAAAGAATTTTTTGAGTTCGCTAAAGAACAAAAAAAATTAATCCGCATGGCAAGTTTTTATCAAAAAATAAGAACTAAAATGAATATTCTTATTGATGAGAACAACAAACCAATTGGAGGAAAATGGTCTTATGACGAGGATAATAGAAAAAAAATTCCTAAAAATACTTTAATACCAAAAATACCTTATATTAAAAATAATAATAATATAAATAATTTAATATCCATTATTAATTTAAAATTTAAAGATCATCCAGGTATAACAGATTACTTATGGATGCCAACAAACAGAAAAGAGTCATTAAGTTGGTTAGTTGAATTTTTTAAAGAAAAATTTTTCAATTTTGGAGATTACGAAGATGCCGTAGTTTCGGAAAATAATTTTCTTTTTCATAGTGCAATTAGCCCAATACTTAATATGGGACTTTTAACACCTAATGAAGTAATTCAAAAAGCGTTAGATTTTGCAAAATTAAATTCAATTCCTATCAATTCTTTAGAGGGTTTCATTCGGCAAATTATTGGATGGAGAGAATTTATTAGAGGTATTTACCATTATAAAGGTAAAGAAGAACAAACTTCTAATTTTTGGAAACATGATCGAAAATTAACTTCTGATTGGTATGAAGGTACAACTGGTATAACACCATTAGATGATGCAATTAAAGATTGTATAAAATATGGTTACACACATCACATACCAAGGTTAATGATTATTTGTAATATAATGAATCTGTCAAAGATAGATCCAAATGAAATATATAAATGGTTTATGGAAATGTTTGTAGATTCCTCAGATTGGGTAATGGTTCCTAACGTTTATGGAATGGGTACATTCGCAGATGGTGGAATATTTGCGACAAAACCTTATTCCTGTGGCTCTAATTATATTTTAAAAATGAGTAATTATAAAAAAGATGAATGGTGCGATATAGTTGATGGGTTATATTGGATGTTTATGAATGATAATATAGCTTTTTTCAAAAGCAATCCAAGACTTGCAATATTGGTTAAATCATTGGAGAGAATGAATGAGAATAGAAAACAAATGATATTTGAAAAAGCAAACGATTTCATTGATAAAAAGACTTTAATTTAAATTAATGAAATTTAATTCTCAAGATTTTATAAATGAAGGATTAATTTTAATTTTTTTTTCGAAAATTTTCTTTATTTCCTCCCAAGAACATTTGATATAACAATAGAGCTTCAGCTACATTTTTTAACCATTCTAAAGGATACAAAAACCCATAATTGATAACATCACCACCAAACATAATTAAAAAAAAATTTAAAGAAAAATATGTTAAGAAAAAATATTTCCCAATAGGTACAAAAAAATATATTAAAATCAGACTAACAAGTGAAAAAAAAGACATAAATATGGTAGCATAGAATTCAAATTTACCATCTAATAATATTGATGTGTACCCAGGATTTATAAAACGACTGATACCATAATATTTTTCAAAATCAAAAATGCTTGGAATTAGACCTGTCAATATTACTGTAAAAACCATTAATAAAATGATTTTTCTAAAAAATAATTTATTTACATCTGCTTTTTCATTAATCATTATCAAACCTTATTTAATTTTACCAATTTAAAGACGCGAGGCAAATACATCGTTAAAAATATCCCCCTAGAAATTAAAAATAAAAGAAAACAAGAATATAAGCCTTTTAAATCTAAATTGCTTTCAAACCAATATTCTAAAATAATGAAAAAAATTAATGATGAAAATATTATACAATTACGCATTTCTCTAGCTAATGTTGAGCCAATGAAAATTCCATCTAGTTGAAAAGCCAACATAGATATAAATGGTGTGATAACAACTAATCCCCATAATTCGAATGTCAAATCTTGCAATGCGCTTATATCTGTAAAAAAAGAAATTAAATAAAATTCCAAAAGATACAAAACAATACCAATGATTATTGAAAAAAATAAAGCAAATTCAGTTGTAATTCTTATTGCTTTATAAATATTTCTTTTATTTTGAGAGCCGATAGAAACACCTACACAAGATTCTGCAGAGTGTGCAAACGCATCTAACGAGTATGATGACAAACTAAAAATTACTAATAAAATTTCAATTGTAGCAAGCTCATCAACACCAATAAGACCTGCTTTTTTGATTACGTATGCTTGTACTAAAACCATCAACATTGTTCTTATAAATAAATCTTTGCTGATAGAAAATAATTTAAGAAATCTAGGCAAATTTTTAAACTTTTTGAAATTTAAAGTTTTTAAGTTTAATTTTTTTAATGAATATGAAAAAATTATAATTGACATAAAAAGACCGGTAAATTGTGCCAATACGCTACCTAGCGCAACACCAAAAATTCCATATTCTAAAACAACTGCTAAATATAAAGAAAAAATTACATTTACAACATTGATAGTAATAAGTTGTGTCATCACTGATCTTGTTTTTTGCATTCCAAAAAACCAGCCTAAAAATACTATATTCAGTAATCCAGCCGGCAAGCCAATCATTCTTACAAATAGATATTCTTTATATAGTTTTTGTAATTTTTCATCAGGAGTTAAAAAATAAACTGATAAATTGAACAGAAATTCTTTTGATAAAAATAAAACTATTCCAATTAAAAGAGCTATAAATAATGGTCTAAACAAACTTAAAAACACTTCATCGAAATCTTTAGAACCTAGTTTTTGAGATACTATTCCAGTTGTTCCCATCCTTAAAAAATTTAATCCTGCATACATAAAGTTGAAAACTATACCTCCAAGAGCTATTGCCGCTATATATGTGCTTTCAGGCATATGTCCCATAATTATGGTGTCGGTAAGGCCTACTAGGGGAATGGTAAAATTAGCAATTATCAAAGGCCAAGATAAGGACCAAATATTTTTTCTATTTATAACCATATAAATTTTAGACCTATGTAAATCTAAAATTTTCTAAACTTTAGATATGCTTGCTCTGGATCCATACCATTTAATATTGCTTTTCTCATTTCACTTTCAGTAATCATAACTTCTTCAGTTTTTTGAATCACTTCTTCTGCTACTTTTTGAGGTATTATAACAGCTCCATCCATATCAGCTATAATAAAGTCACCTGAACATATCGTAACGCTTCCTATAGTGATAGGTTGCCCAAGTAAGTTATATCTCCATCTTTCAACAATATCGGCAGGAGTTGATAATCGGCAGAAAACTGGAAATTGAGCATCTATAATTTCTTCAACATCTCTACAGTGCCCATCCATTAAGTAACCTTTGGTACCTTTTACCATTAATGCTCGTGCAGATAGTTCTCCCATAAGAGCAATAGAATGTGTATTAGGTTGACAAACAATAACTTTATTATTTGGAACCTTGGATAAAACTTGAGACCATAAAAGTAAAGACTCATGTCTTGATAATGTTTTGTCTACATGACCAGATACTGTAAAAATTTCTCCAAATAACTTTTGACCTCTTTGTAAAGCCTGTATTTCAGGTGGTAGGACACAATTTTGATACCCCTTTTCTCTTAACACATCATGAATAGCACTAGCATAACATTTTGAAAGACGGGTTGTTAAATCATTCATTCCTTAACTCCAGTAAATTATAAAAATCATATCATTAAGTAATATTTAAAGTCGACACAATTGAAACAAATAGATTTATTAAAAAATTAATTTATTTTTTCTTTCAAAAATTTTCTGAAATTCATTCCAAAAAATTCTTATTAAAAGCGAGAGAGTGTCAGTTTACATGTTTATTTATTTTTACAAAACAGAATAGATAATCGATAAGTTTTAAAATTTTCTATTGAGTATCTTTTTGGAGTTCTTTTTGAAATTTACAGCTTATGATTTCTCCACTACAACAATCATCAACAACTCTCTTGCATTCAAGACATTGATAATGTGATTGGATATATACATAACCTTTTTTACTTGAACAGAATGGGCAAAGAAGCTTTGTATTCATTTTAAAATATCATTTTCTGAATTTAAGATTAATAATGATGAAATTTAACTAATTAATTGTTAAAAAATCAATTAAATTGCCTATATTTAAGAATTTTAGTAAGAATAATTAACTTAACTTTTTATTTGATTATTGAGCATGAAGTTTTTTTGGATTATCTTATTCTTTACATTTCTAAACATTAAATTAGTTAAAGCTGAGGAAAAACCATTTTATATAAAATGCAAGAACCCAGATAACACCAAAATTTTAGATTTTAAAATAAATAAAGACAACAACCTGTACACAACGGTGTTTAAAAAGATAAAAAATAATTTTATTGAAATTGGAGAGGTGGTCGGACAAAAAGAAGGTTCATTTATCTTATTTGAAGACAAATATGCTTACCTTGGAGTAGATTTTGGCTGGCATTATGATAAAAATACCCTTAAATTGAAGCCAGTTTTATTGAGTAAAGGGACTATAAAGTTAAAAAAATTACCTGAAGATTTATTGTGTGTTTTAATTTAACACATATAATATGAAGCTTTATTAATCACCTTTATTTAAAATATTAATTTATAAAATCAAGTTTAATATAAAAGATGAAATTTAAAGAATTAAAGTTTATTAACGGTATTTGTCAACTTGATTATAATTACTATGTAATTTCTTTCACTTTTTCTAAAGATAAAAACTCTTACTCATGTACTATCTTTAATAGAGCTAAATTACCTGTTGATCTTCCCGGTATAAAGACGGAAGTAATTAAAAATAATAAATGGACTAAGATCAATTTTTCAAAGACTGGAATCGAAACTTTAATTAAAAAAATACAAGCATTCACTGGAAACAAAAATCCAAAACATATGAACGAAAATGAATTTTATAAGGACATATTTTAGAGCATAAAAAGTTTTTGTTTTTAAAAAAGTAAATCTAGTTTATGTAAAGTAGCCAATAATAAACCCAATTGTTAAACCTTCAATGAAACTAATCCAAATTATCTGATAATTTGATAAACCAGTAATTTTTTGGACTTTTTCAATTAAATTTATATGCCACGACTTAAATTTATTCTTCATAACAGACACTGATCCAATAAAATTTTAATTACACATATAATGTGTAATTCATTAATATTAATTAGAATATTTATTTATATTACATATATAACGTACAATTAGATAATAATATAAATTAGACATATGCTGTATAAACATTTTACAAAAAAGATGATTATTTATTTTTTTAACCTTGCTTTTATTTTTTTTGCAAATTTTGCATTGGCGAAGGATGATAAAATGCAAAAAATTTCATATTATTCCATTGATTTAACTGAAGTTTCTATTGGAGATTTTAGAAAATTTGCTGAAACTATAAATTATAAAACAGAAGCTGAAAATAGAGGATGGGGTTATGTATATGCTTTAGGTTGGGTTAAAAAAGAAGGGTGGAATTGGGAAAAACCTTATGGAATAAAAGGTGAATTAAATGAGCCAGCTGTACATATTAATTTTGATGAGGCTCAAATGTATTGTAAATGGAAAAATAAAAGACTTCCAAGTGAAGAAGAATGGGTTAACGCAGCATATAAAGAAATTAGAAAAAAACCATCTAATAACTTAGAGTATGGAAAAACATATGAATATCCAGTTGGGAACACACCTAAAGGTGTTAATTGCTTAGAAGATTGTGACTTTGATAATTATGTTAATTATAGAAAATTATTATTAAGAGGTAATGGTCATTCCAAAGTTGGTTTTACAAAAAAAGGAGTAAATGGTTTGTATGATATGGGCGCTAATGTTTGGGAATGGGCTGATATTCAAAATAAAAGTATCAAAGCCACGAAAGGCGGTTCTTGGTGGTATGGGAAAGAACAGATGCACTTAAAACATCAAGCAAGAAAAGATAGAAATATGTCAGCAGTTTATATTGGATTTAGATGTGTTAAAGATCTAAATTAAAATTAACTTTATTCAAATATATGCCATTAATTTACCTTATTATTTTCAGATTTACGTCATAATTTTTTGGTTAAAAATTAATATGAAAAATGTTTTTCATTTATAACCTCCTACTAGCATTAGCTGATACTTCAGCTAATGCTTAATTCTCTTCGTATTTCAAATGACTTTTGCAACATAAATTACAATCAGAACTACCAAAACCATTTATAATTATTGTTCCCTTTGTTTTTTTATTTAAATTGCATTCAGTCATTTGTGATTTTTTTATGTTAATAATTTGCACAGCATCACTGTTAAGTAAATAATCTATATGCCAATGGAGATTTTTTTTCTTAGAAAGATGCCTTTCTATTCTTTTATCTATATTTTTTTTGGCAGATCCTGTGTACACATAAGACCCAATTGGAAAAATTAATTTTCCAAGTTTTCCAACTTTTAATTCTATCTCTTTTGTTACAATTATAAATAATTGATAAGATCGCAATTACTAACCACTAAATATATTTCTACGCATTAAATTCTTCATTAACTTTTTTAATGTATTCAGGAAAATATTTTGAGATCACTGTAAGATCGAAAGACGGTAGTATCGAAGTATTTGACTCTCTTTCAAGAAGAAAATTAAAGCTAAAATTTAAAAGTTCTTCTTTTGAAGTTTTATTGTTAGTTAGCTTAAGTAGCATTTGATCTGTTACACTTACAATATGTTTTGTTAATTGATCAGCTTTTACTGTAATTTCAAATTTATTCTTAGATAATTCAGTTATCAATAATTCCAAATCTTCCTAACCTCATCTACTTTTAAAAAAACACTATTGTCGAATTCATTTATTACCATTTCAACAGCTTGATCTTCATTTTTTGCTTCTACAATTAAAGTATTATTCTTTATTTCTTTTCTTCCATTTTCATGTATAAATTCAAGCCTAAATTTAACTTCAAAATCAGTTTTCCAATTACTCATTGCAATGTCTTACTATTACTTCACTAATTAGATTTATAGAAAGAGCCTTCTTTAGTTAAAATTTCTAAAAAGTTAGACGATACTGCAGTTGTACCTGAAACTTCTCCATCATTTAACTCAATCTTTAAACCTTGTTCTTTAAATGAGTCTATTATAGGACCAGCTGTATTATTATGATCTTTCATGAATGTTTTATGATCTGGAAAAATCAGAACTAATGTAGCCACAACATCCGAATTACTAAAAATTAACTTCATTAATGTACCATTTTTAAAGCCTTCAGCATCTGCTTTGGTGTCAGTATAATTTACAAACATATTTTTAGACATTTTATCTTTAAATGTTATTTTAATAGTTCTCACATACATAAAATTCACCTATATAAATTAGATAATGATTATTAAATCAAATAAATAATAAATCGTAAAGTTTTTAGGCTTTTGGAAACATTAAAATTCTGATCTTGTAATATTTAAGTTTTTTATTAAAAATAAATTTTAAAAAATTAAAGTTAACTGTATGACTATTATCAAAAATATAATTGAAAACAAATACTTCGTTACATTCATTACAATAATAATCATAGTTAACGCTATCACTCTTGGACTTGAAACAAGCAAAAACATCAAAGCAGAATATGGTATTTATTTATCCTTGATTGATACAATAGCTTTAACAATTTTTACAATTGAATTGCTAGCAAAAATTACTGTTTACAAATTCAGATTCTTTAGAGATGGCTGGAATATTTTTGATTTTATAATAGTTGTTGTATCCTTAATTCCAACATCAGGACCTTTTTCAGTTTTAAGAGCTTTTCGAATTTTTAGAACATTAAGATTATTATCTGTTGTTCCATCAATGAAAAGGATAATTCAAGCTATATTTATTTCTATTCCTGGTATTTTATCTGTAGGGACAATTATTATTTTAATCTTTTATATTTCTTCTGTGTTAACTACCACTTTTTTTGGAGATAAATTTTATGAGTGGTTTGGTACAGTTGGTAATTCTATGTATACATTATTTCAAATTATGACTTTAGAAAGTTGGTCTATGGGAATTGTAAGGCCTGTAATGAAAGAGTTTCCACTAGCATGGTTATTTTTTGTACCATTCATTCTTGTTACAACATTTGCAGTGCTAAATTTGTTCATTGGAATAATCGTAGATGCAATGCAACAAATAGCAAACGATGGAGATACGGAAGTTAAATTAACTGAGAAAGATTTACATAAAAAAATTATCAATATTGAAAAACAGTTAAAGGAAATTACGAAGTCTTTAGAAAACAAAAAATAATGGATTATAATTATGTCATTTACATATAATAAAAAAAATGCCAAATGCATGTGGTGCAAAAGGACTAAAAATCCACATCCTGACTATTTTTATGAAACTATACCTACTAAAGTCTTTATTACTCAAAAAGGAAAAGAAGTTGAGCTTTGTTTTAGTTGTTTTGAAAATGAAAAAAATATTTCGAAAGACAATGACATTCTTTTAAAAACAAATTTAGATTTAAAACTTGAAAGCTTAAAATTATTAAATCTTTAAAACAACCCCAAAACAAACTAATACATTCTATCTTTTTAAAAATTCTTCCATCTAAAATCAACAAAAAAACTTATATAATCATTCCTAAAAATTCATGAATCTTTATCGTTTCATTGATAAAAATTGTATTTAGAATAATTGATTTAAATAGAAGACTTTTTTAATAGTTTCTTAAGATATGGCCTTAATTTTTTTATACCAATATTAGGATGTATTTTTAAAACATACTCTAAATTTTTTAATGCCTGTTCATAATTTTTTAATATTATATTTATTTGAACCAACCCTGATATGGCACCAAAGTGTCTAGGTTCTAATTTCAAAGTTTTTTGAATATCATTTATCGAACCAGAATAATCGCCTTTTAAAAATTTTATAGTTGCAATTTTATTATATGATTCGGCCCAATTAGGATCTTTAATAGATATTTCTTCAAAAACTTTCTGAGCATGCACTAATTGACCATTTTCCATTAATTTTAGTCCAATTTGCATTTGATTATTACTAGCATCACTTGAACCACTATTAAGCCATATTTTCCAAATTTTACTTTCATAATTTCTTGCTAACACAGCATTATCCGATAATTTTAATTTTAGAAAGAGATTATCTAGCTCAGATGAATATGCGTTATGAGGGAAAGAAATAGGAATGATTATAAAAAATACGAAAATTCTAATTATTAAAGAATATTGATGAAAAGACTTTGTTGTAAAAAAATTATTCATTGATAATTAACATCATACAAAACAATTCCTCTATTAGAAAAAACCTTCCAAACTATACCCGTTTTATTTTTAAATTCTAATTCTGCTTCTCTAAAAATTTTTTGACATTCTACAAAAGCTTTTTCATCTTTATATTCCCACAAATGGCCTAACCTTAATGTGCCCTCTTTATTCCATATTTGAGTAACTGTTTGTCTTACTGCTCCAGCCTTTTTGAATTTATCAAAGTTTTTATTCATTATCTTTTCCCATTCAACTTCTCCAACTTTCATATCACTCCTTGTTTGAAAGTCAGAAGTAATATAACTAATAAGCTTTGAATCACTCATTTTAAAAACCTTCATATAATAATTTTTTATTTAAACTCAATTTCAACAAATGAATATGGAAAATCATTATTATTAATAACATTATGGTTTACACCCTTTTTTCTAAAATAACTAACTCCCTTAGAAAGCTCTGATATAGAAATTTTTCCATCATGGTTAATAATCTTAAGCTGACCGTCCAATAATGGTACTACAACATAATCATATTCATGGACATGTTTTCCAGTATCTTCACCTGGCTCAAATGACCAACGAGTTACTCTTGTCTTTTCATTATCAATCATTATTTCAGACTTAGCCATATTTGAATGCTCGCTAACTAAAACCAAAAATTTTTACTTATGCAATCATATTTTTCTGGCATTTCAAACTTATTTTTATCTACAACAGTTAATATAAATGGTTTTAAATTTTTTGTGACCATATCCAAATGCCATGCAAAATTTAAATTTTTATCGATTGTCATATCTTCAAACAGTAAAAAAGATGAGACTTTTTGTCCAACGACATTTCCTACCTTTATAAATTGACCATTGATCCTTTTGTAAGCAGTTGCATAAATATGATTTTCATCATGTTTAAAAAAATATTCTTCTTTGCCCTTTACCTTATCACTATGACATGAAATACCTGAATAAGGTTCGAATGCGTATATTTTGAAGCTATACAAACTAAACAAAAATATCAGGATTATTTTTTTTAACATTTTTAAATTTATAATATTTTTTTAAAAAAATTTTAAGATATTAACAGAAGATAAATAAAAATCATGTTTAAAATTTAGATTATCAATGCTGTGTGTTATTTTTTTTTAATAAATCTTCCATAACAACTTTTAAAGATTCAAACAAGTCAATTGCTGTCACCTTTTCATCCTCAGTAAGAGACAAAAATTGTTCGTTTAGTTGTTTCTTGTTAGTACCTTTAGACTGTAATTTGATCCATACAGGGTTTTGCTGTATTTCTTTAAGACTTTTATATTTCAAAACAAATTCCAAAAGATTATTAAATATAATTGAAGTACAGTTAATCAAAAAAGTGTAAAGTTTAAAAGTTTTTTTTCATTAGTTGATTCATTTCTCATTATCATTATGATTTTAGTATGAGCGATAATATTTTTAAAATCGATTTGATACCAGACAATGCAGAGATATCAATTTCAAAAGATGAAACTATATTAACCGCATCTTTAAGAAATGACATACAACACCTACATGCATGCGGTGGCCTTGGAATGTGTTCTACATGCAGAGTTGAAATTCTTGAAGGTGAAGACAATCTGTTTCAAAAGAGTAAATCTGAACAAAAATTGTCTGAAAAGCTAGAATTACCCTCTAATATAAGATTAGCTTGTCAAACTAAAGTTAAAGGTGATGTAAAGCTTAAAAGATTATTGCTTGATCAAAAAGATTTGATTTTAGCTAATCAAATGACAAAAAATTCAGTTGGTTCAATTGGGAGTACAAAAAATCTTGCTCTTATGTTTGTAGATATAGTTTCTTTCACTCCTTTAAGCGAACAATTACCCTCTTATGATGTTATGTACATCCTAAATAGATATTTTGACGACATGGGAACGATAGTTAAAAAAAATGGTGGTGATATCAATAACTTCATTGGTGATGCGTTTCTTGCTGCATTCGGTATAGATGACAAAATAGACTCTGTTTATCGATGTACTCAAGCAGCATTAGAAATTTTAGAAGATGTAGATAAAAAGAAAAAAGTTTTTTTGGATAATTATAATATTCATTTTGATGTAAGGATAGGTGTTCACTATGGAGAGGCAATAGTGGGCATGCTTGGGAATGCTGGAAATCAACGTCTTAGTATAATTGGTCAATCTGTTAACATTGCTAGTAGAGTAGAAACAGCTAACAAAGAAGCTGAAACAAGATTATTGATTTCAGAAGAAGCATTTAAAGAAATCGAGGACAGAGCAGAAGTTGAAGATTTTGTTAGAGTAAAATTAAAAGGTTCATCTCAAAGATCGACATTATACGAAATTTCAAAATTGAAAGGAAAATCATTAGAATCTAAAGATGATAAAATTTTTGAATCCGGAATGTTTTGGAAAAAAATTATGTTATCAAAAGATTTAAATAACGGAGATAAAAAGAAAATTAATCATAATGAAGAAGAAATATTAGTCGTCAGAAATGATAATAACCTCTCAGCTTTTTCTAATCTATGTCCACACATGAACTTACCGCTTGAAATGGGTCAGATTACAACAGAAAACGAGTTCTTGTGTCCATTTCATGACAGTAAATTTTGTTTAAGAACTGGCGCAGTAAAAAAATGGGTAACAACTAGTCCAGACTGGGCACCTGAAGAAGCTGTAGAACTAACAAAAGCTATAAAAGAAATCCCTTTGGATTTACTGCCAATAATGGATAAAGACGGATATATTTGGATTGGGAGTGAGTAAAAACAAACAACTAAATATTTCTATTTTACATATTTAAATACGATTAGATAAATTGAATAAACAAAAATTCCAATCATAAAAATATCGAGAAAAAGCATCGGATTATCTAATATATTAAATAATCTGAAAATTGCATAAAATATACTTGCTGTGCCGATAATTATACCTTTACCGAAATCCCCTCTAATATTTTTAATTAAAGAATTTTTTTTAATAAGCATTTTTTAAATTTAAATTAATTATCATTGGATGAATAGTTTTATGTTTCTAATCGGTGGAACGTTCTGCCCATCCCGCAAAGATTTTTTCTAAAACAACTACAACATAATATAATCCAATACCTAATAATGCTAAAGCAATAAGAACCGCAAACATTAGTGGGTAGTCTGAATTTGTCTTACCACTATCAAACAACGCACCTAATCCTCTACCATGTGGGGATACAATTTCCATTAAGTTTGTACCAATAAATGCCAGTGTAACAGCTACCTTTAATGCTCCAAAAAATTCTGGCAGAGTTTTTGGCAATGCAATTTTCCAAAATATTAATGATTTAGACGCTCCTAAAGACCTTAAAATATCTCTATATTCAGGTTCTAAAGTTGACAATCCAATTGAAACAGAAACCGCTATTGGAAAAAAAGAGATCATAAAAGCTATTAAAACAGTGTTTAGATCGTGTTGACCTACAAACATTAATGCAATTATAGGTACAACAGTAGCTTTGGGGATAGCATTAAATCCTACTAATAATGGGTAAATTGCTTCACGCAAAACCTTTGAAAAACCCATAATCATGCCTAAAAAAACACCACATAGTACTGCTATAAATAAGCCTACAACTGTTCGCCAAAGAGTATCCCAACCATATTGGAAAAATAAAACTTTAAATTTCCAAAATGCAGGCCATATGTCCGAAGGGGATGCCATTTTATAATTCGGCCATTCATTTACCCATACTAAAAGCTCCCACAAAACAAGAAAAATAATGATTGCATATAATGGAACTAAAATATGTCTCATTTATTTTGCTCTTGTTGATTTTGAGCTATTTCTATTTGTTTTCGTAGATTTTTTAACATATCGATAGATTTAGAGGTATACAAGCTCTCAAGTTTTGGTGTTTTGAATTTTGGTACTTTAATAAAAAATTGTTTTGAAGCTGGTCTACCAGAAAGAACTATAACTTCATCAGCAAGGAAAATCGCCTCCCTTAAATCATGTGTAATAAGTATTCCAGTAAATGGTTCTTCTTTTCTTAGATTGTGCATTACTTGCCATAAATCTTCACGTGTAAACGCATCTAATGCTCCAAAAGGTTCATCTAAAATAAGGACTTCCGGTTTGTGTACTAATGCTCTACATAATGATGCCCTTTGTCGCATTCCTCCAGATAGTTCAGAAGGTTTTTTTTCTTCAAATCCCTCTAATCCTACTAAGGATAAAAGTTGTTTAGCTCTTTGCTCTTTTTCTAGTGAATTAAGTTTATTTGGGACAATTTCTAGTGGCAACATAACATTTTTAATAATACTTCTCCACTCTAACAAAACAGGATTTTGAAAAGCCATTCCGACAGTAGGCCTAGGTGTGGTAATTTTTTCACCATTTAGGTAAACTTCGCCTGCATCTGGTTGAAGAAGACCTGAAATTAATTTAGTTAGTGTGGATTTCCCGCAACCAGAGGGACCTACAACAGCTGTAAATCCATTTTCTGGTACACTCATATTTAAGTTTTTTATAACTGGCAGTAAACCAGTTTCAGTTTTGTAGGTATGTGTTACATCTTTAATTATTATGGTATCTATTTTTTTATATGATGACATTAATATACCTTAAAATAGGATGAAAGAATTTCACCCTATTTTATATTTGTTTTAAAATTACTTCAACTTAAACCCACCTTTTGGTAAATACGCATCCGTAAAATATAACTTTGAATCAGGTTTATTTTTATATTTATAAGTCTCACTTAATTGGGCGATAGCTGCTTCAAAACGTGCCTTATCAATATTACCCATTCCATTTTTTAGGACATAATCTGTCATAACGTTACCAGATAAGGCCAAATTAAACCTTCTTTCTTCTAAGTTTTTGTCAGCAGCTGGGTTTCTTTTAACAAGTGCTTCGATGGCTGAGCTTGGATTTGAAACAGCATCTTTCCAACCCTTACCAACTGCACCAAGAAAAGATTTAATAACCTTAGCATTTGAAGATGCAAAATCGGTATTAACAATGATTGCATTTCCATAAAGCTTGAGCCCATGATCGGCCATTAATATTGTTGTAATGTCATCTTCTGGAACTCCAAGACGTACTAAGTTAAGAAAAGATGAAAACGAGTAACCTGTTACGGAAGAAACTTTACCCTCAGCTAACATAGGTTCGCGAGTAGGAAAGCCAACTGGTTCAACTTTGATTTTATTCATATCTAAGTCATTTGCTTTTGCAAATGAGGGAAATTGAGCCCAAGCACCATCAGGTGGAGGAGCACCCAAAACTGAGCCAGGCAAATCAGCCGGTGATTTAATACCTAGAGATTTTCTTCCTATAACTGCAAATGGAGGTTTATCATAAATCATCATTATTGCTGTGACTGGTGCACCAGGATTTTGATCTAAAAATTTAATCAAAGAATTAATATCAGCAAAACCAAGGGGGAATGAACCCGTTGCAACTTTTGGAATTGCATCTAATGATCCTTTACCAGGTGAAATCTCAACGTTTAAACCTGCATCCTTAAAATAACCTTTATCGATTGCATTAAAAAAAGGGGCTGATGGACCTTCAAATTTCCAATCTAATGTAAATGGTATTTTAGTATCTGCATAACTTGTAATAGAAATAAATAACGTAGCTAAAATTATAAGTAATTTATTTAACACAATTGTCTCCTTTCAATTTTAATAAAAAATACTTTAATAATAATATATTGTTCTACAGCAATATTTTTAAGAGTAAAAAACTTTTCCTGCTTATGATTAAATATTAATCAGTTTGTAATAAATTGAAATATGATCTTTGCTCAAAAAATATCAGAAATTTAAGATAATAAAAAAATTTAATGGAGGATCAATTGGCAATAGTATCTAGGCGAATTTTAAAACCAATTTTGGGTAAAAATAAATTAGCGCTGGAAAGAGCTACAAAATATAAAAACATTATGGTTTCCCAAGGGATAAAAGCAAGATTGGGAACATTTATTGGAGGTGCATTAAATAGTTGTTTACAGTTAACTGCAATATATTCTGATATGACCACTGCAACAAAATCATTTACTGAACTTAGTAAAAATGAAGAAATTATGGAAATAATGAGTATAAGAGATGATAATCCATCAGGTCATTTAATTGGTCCTGAAGTTTACAGAACTATTTTTGGACAGCCCTCTGGTGATCATAATATTTTATTGATAAGGGAATACGATGTTGACAGAAAATATATTCCCCAAACTATTGAATTGCTAAATGAAGTGGAAGAAATTGGAAAAGATGAAGATACTAAAATTTTAGCTCTTTATCCCATAATTGCAGATAAAATGGATTCATTGTTTGTTGTTTATTATTACTCATCTTTTGAAGCAATGGGTGATATTATTGACAGAGTAGGCATGTCTGATGCTTTCCAAAGTGTTGTAAATAGAGCAAACGAAATTGGAAAATTAAAAACATCTAACGTGGTTAAAATAATTTAATAAATTTAATATTTAAAAAAGTCTGCACAATTTTGTAGACTTTTTTTAGATAATTAATGTTTATTTTCTCTCTCTCCAAGCAATGTATGAGGAGGCTCCTACAATTAAAATACCACCAATCCACAAGGTAATTGGTGTACTTTCTACAAAAATAGTATACCCAATTAATACCGACCAAATTAATTTCAAATAATCAAAAGGTAACAGAATTGCAAGTTGCCCCCTTTTAAATGCACTATTCAAAAGTGTTTGGGCAATTGTTCCGGTCACTGCAATAAATAAAATTATTAAAAATTGATATAAGTTAGGCATAATTAAATATGGATATGCCGCTATAAATGTAGCAGGTATCATTCCCACACCTGCATAGAGAGATATTGTTACTGGAGAGTCTGTTTCAGTTAATTTTTTAATAAATATTAACGAAACTGACCATATTAATGCTGAAATAAGTATTAAAACACCTCCAATATTTATAGAAATATCAGGTCTTAAAACTATCATTGCGCCAAAAAAACCAATAAATAATGCTGTAAGTCTATGTTTTTTTAATTTTTCATTTAAAAATAGAAATGCTAAAAAAGTTGTAAAAATAGGAACTGTCAAATTAAGAGCGGTTACTTCCGCAAGTGTGGTCAATGTTAATCCATAAAAAAAACATAACATAGCAATTGAATTTGTAATGATTCTATAAATTTGAAATTTTGGTTGTTTAGTGATTAATGAAGATTTCCCTTCTTTAAATATCATTGGGGCCAGTACAACGGCAACAAGTGCGCATCTAAGAAATGTGATTTCAAAAATATGAATTTGATCTGATAGAAATTTTGCAGCACTATGCATTACTATAAAACTAAACCCAGATATAATCATTAAGATAATTGATACAGTTGTATCAGAAAGGTTTTTCATTTTTTTGATAAAGCATCAAGTATTGGACAATTTGGTCTATCATCTCCATGACAATTATCTGCCAGGTAAGTCAATTCATCTTTTAAATTTTGTAACTGCTTTAATTTTTCATTTATTTGAGAAATTTTTTCTAAAGTTAATTTCTTTACATCTTTACTAGGTCTACTTTTGTTTTCATATAATGATAATAATTCTCTACATTCATCTATACTAAAATTGAATTTTCTTGCTTTACCTACAAATTTTAACTTTAATACATCTTCGTCGTTATACTCACGATATCCAGAAGAAATGTTTTGATGTGGTTTTACAAGACCAATATTGTCATAATATCGAATTGCTTTAACTGTTAACTTTGATAATTTAGACGCTTTTCCAATGTTCATAGTTCAACTCAAACTCTCCACTAAAAATAGAGTAATACACTAGACTTAATTAACTATAAAGTAATAAAAAATATTTAAATTTAATTATTGTTAATTCTCAATTAAAATAGACTTTATTGTATCAGAATAAAGACGGTGTTCTATGGTTTGCAAACGGTCCTTTAAAGTTTCCACAGTATCATTTTCATTTATTTTAATACTATCTTGCTTAATTATGGATCCGCTATCTATTCCCTCATCTACATAATGTATTGTTACACCTGTATATTCAGCACAGTCGTCAATTGCTTGCTTAATGGCGTTCATACCCTTATATTTGGGCAATAGAGATGGATGAACATTTACAATAAATTTAGAAGGTAAAGAATTTACAAAATTTTGACTTAACAATCTCATGTAACCAGCAAGCACCAATAATTTAATATCATACTCAATTATTAACTTTAATACTTCTTCTTCTAACTCTAAGACATTCTTCCAAGAATATGATGGTATATTTGCATTTTTAGCAATCTTTAAACCTAACGCTTTAGAATTGTTAGATGCAACAAAACTTACATTAATACCTTTATCTATTATAGCTTTCAAATTGGAACCATTACCACTTAAAAGAACAGCTATATTATGTTCCATAAAAATTACCAAAGATATTAGTTATAAACTTATTTATGTTCTAAACTAAATAAAAAAAAAATATAAGAAAATTCTAAAAATTATAATAAATCTGATTAAAAAATTTCCAATTTGATTAACAGATAACTAATAATTAAATTTAGCAAATTGATGTTTAATAAAATTAAATATATTTTCCTTCTTAATCAAATGATAATAGTTCATCTAATTTAATTGCGCTGAAATTAAGGCTTTCAATTAATAAGTTAACTAAAAAAAATAAACAATGTCTGAATAATAAAATATTATTTTAATAATAAATTATTAATTTTTTTGGGGTGTAGTATGGTTTCAAAAAATGAAAATCTCCTTATCTCAACGCTGTTAGGAAGAGATGTAATTTCCTTAAATGCAGATAATACAATCTATGATGCAATCTATCTATTAGCTAAAAATAAAATAGGCGCATTACCTATAGTTAAAAACCAAAAAAAATTATGTGGAATTATTTCTGAGAGATATTATTCGTGAATTAGCTAATGACATTAAGAAACATCTAAAAATATCTCTTGTTAATACAATTATGACCACCAAGGTTATAACATGTAACAAATTCACTAAATCAGATGAACTTATGGATATCATGACAGCTAATAAAATTAGACATATTCCAATAATA
>CACBMD010000019.1 GCA_902539895.1 uncultured SAR116 cluster alpha proteobacterium | reverse complement strand
ATAATGCCTAATTTTAACCTTCAGTACTTTAATCAAAGATTATCAAATACACTAATTGGTACTATTCTTCTTATTTTAACTTATTTATTTTTCTCCGTTATGGAATTAACCGCAAAAGAATTAGCATTAAGATTTAATCCTTTTTTAATTGTATTTGCGCGTTATTTATCTCAATTAATTTTATTACTCATAATATTCAATAAACAATTTAAAACACACCTTAAAAGTAATCATAAACCATTACAAATTCTAAGGGGCGCATTATTAATGATAACAACTTGTTTTATGTTCACTGGTTTAGCATATCTACAATTTGCAGAAAATATTTCAATTTACATGATTGGCCCTGTAATAACTACCATATTGGCCATTCTAATTTTAAAAGAAAAAATATCATTTACACAAATATTTGTAGTAATTATTGGTTTAATTGGTGCATTAATTATAGCCTCTCCTGATAAAGGTGCATTTAATTATGCCGTTATTTTCCCATTTTTAGCAGCTTTATGTTTTGCCTTTTTTACTATTTCAACAAAATTTCTAAATACATCTGATAGCAATCAAACTACTCTTTTATTTACAGCTATAACTGGTACTATTTTGTCTTTACCTTTCATAATATATTTTTGGAAATGGCCAAACTTAAACGATGCTATTTTAATGTTTTGTTTAGGTTTTTTAGCTACAGCAGGTCATTTTTTATTTATTGAGGCCTTGAAAGTAATTAATGCTTCATTTGCTGCTCCATTTGTATATTTAACAGTTCTTCTAGCAGCTTTCTGGGGGTATATATTATATGATGAGATACCAAGTCAGAGCACATTTATTGGTGCGTTCTTAATTATTACTTCTGGATTTATAATCACGCGATTTAAAAAAAAGAATTTTAAATAAAGGCCTTACTAATCTAATGAGAAAATTCATTGATTAACTTACTTATAAACTCTTTTGCACCAGTTGCGATATTAATTCTAATTGGCTATATTTCAGCAAAAAAATCAATATTTAGTAAAGAAAATTCCATTGTAATTATTAAATATGTCGGTGTAGTTGCAGTACCAGCATTAACTCTAAAAATTATTTTATCCATAAGTATTTCTAATATTAATTGGACACTTATTTTTAGCTATGTTTTTTCTGAATTAATTATTTATGTAACTGCACTATTAATTGGGAAATACATATTTAATCTTAAATGGAATGAAGCAATTTTAATTGGTATGGCCTCGTCATTTGCTAATCATCTTTTATTTGTTTACCCTATTGCATTAAATGAATATGAAGCAGATTTAATTTATCCAATAGTAGCAATAATAGGCTTTGATGTAATTTTTTTAGTTATTAATCTAATAATATTAGATCTTATAAAATTTAAAAATTTAAAATTAAAAAATATATTTATAAAACAATTCTCCAATCTACCACTATTAGCACTTATCTTAGGTTTGACTATAATTTTTCTTGATATTGAGATACCTATTAGTATTGATAGGGCACTAGACTTCATTGCAAATTCTGCGGCACCATGCGCTCTATTTGCAGCTGGTATTATCCTCTCCCAAAAATTAGAAAAAACTGAAATAAAAATTTCAAATTTAATTATTTTGTTCAAAATAATTCTTCATCCAGTTTTGTTAATTTTGATTATATGGAATTTAGATAATATTGATTTCTCATTAGCCGAGACAACCATTATGGTTGCATCTGCTCCAGTAGGATTAATGGCGTTAATTTTCTCAACCCAATACTGTATGAACCCCAATGCAATTACTAGAGCATTGATGATCACAACTTTATTTTCTATAGTAACGGTACCTTTAGCAAGTATGTTTGGATAGTATAACTAAATCCCAGCGTTAAATTTAAACCCAACATCCTCAAATTTTTTTGACAAATTTGGTTCTATTTTCTCCATTTGACTAGCTGCAAAAGGGGTAAATGAAATATCATTCATATCATGTACACCTCCTGAAATAATAACTTGTAAAATGCATTCTTTTTTCCCAATATTTGTAAAAGATCTACATACACCAGGTGGTATAGAGATTGTATCATGTTTTTTTAAAACTAATTCTTCTGATCCATCATCATTCCACTTAATAAGAAACTCTCCCTCTAAAACTGTAAAAGTCTCAAAAGTTGCTAGATGATTATGAAGACCCGGGCCTTGACCAACAGGACATTTAGCTAGTGTCATTGTAATCCCCCCAGCTCCAACAATAGGTGCACCTGAGTTTATAGGGGTTTTACCTTCTGAGGGATCAAGCCCAATTACAGAAAGTAATTCTCTTGCATAAACAATATCTTTACCTTCTTGAGGAATATCTTTATCAATTTGAATAGGTAGTGGCTTTAATTCAGCAAATCTAGAAACTCTTTTTTCCATTGTTGATTTTGTTATTTTTAAAGTTTTCATAATATCCTCATTAATGATTATTAACTATAATAATGAAAATAATTTAAATTAAAAGAAACTTTAAAAATCCCCAAAAAAGGGCCAAAGGCCCTTATTTTAAAAAATAAATACATTAATTATAATGGTTGGATATTAACTGCCGCTTCTTTACCATTTTTACCAGTTTCGAGATCAAAGCTGATTTTTGCACCATCGTTCAATGTATTCATTCCAGCAGCTTGTACTGCAGATATATGTACAAAAACATCTTTTGCACCACCTTCAGGTTCTATAAAGCCATAACCCTTATTTGCATTAAACCATTTAACTGTACCATTTGGCATACTAAACTCCTCGTTCTTAGCTTAAATACTAAGCTTTATTGTTCAATCAAAACACGCTTGACTAGATTGAACATTACATGAGCAAGGAAGTCGATCGTATTAGTCAGACTTTCTGACTGCCTTCTTAGGCTTAGATAATATATCCTTATTCTATAATTTTAAATTTAGCAAACAAAATTAATTTAAGTTATTATTAAAATCTCTAAGGAATTTAGAAATTTACCTTTATCTGCTCTTGTGAAATTTTTACTTTTCCCTTGTAAAAAAGGATCTGATGACCTTAAGTCAGACATTAAATCTCTTGTGGCTAAAACATTTCCAATGTTCATAACATTTAAGATTGAGCCATCGTGTTTTAAAACAGAAGCACCTTTATCAATACACTTTGATGCCAAAGGGATATCAGAAGTTACAACAATATCTTCAGATTTTATCTTTTCAAAGATCCATTTATCTGCTTCATCTGATCCTTCAGAGACAATAATTAAATTTATTAGATTATTTCTAAATGGCCTTATACCGCCATTACAAACCATAAAAACTTGAATTTTATGGCGCGTAGCGACCTTAACAATTTCATCTTTAACTGGACATGCGTCTGCATCAACATAAATTTTTTTCATAATCTGAGAATTTTATCTTCTAATTCTATGAGAGGTATTAATCCTTTTAACCTTCTCAAAGACTCTTTTTCAGATAAAGCTGGAACAATTGCAAAACCTCTCTTATTTTCTATTTCTATTGCAATATCAGAATTATTCTCGTCTCTAAAAAGAACACACTCTTCAGGTAAGGAAAATGTTAATTTCCAAATAGGTACTTTCCGTGGATAACTTAAATATCTATTCACTCTAGAAGCATCAATTGTTAATTTTTCAATTGTTTTAATTATCTCACCAGAAATCAATTTTTTTTCCTAAAATTATAAAGTTTAATAATCTTTAAAAATTATATTATAAAGTGTTAATAGTTTAATTATTTTAATTTTTGAAGGAAAAATTTATGCTTTTGGATGTAAGAACATATAGATGCAGACCTGGCACAATCAATACACACCTTAAACTTTATAGTGAAAAGGGTAAGCCAGCACAATCAAAGCATTTAGGACAACCATTACTTTTTGCAACCACTGAGACTGGCAATCCTAATGAATATACTCATATATGGGTATATAAAAATGCTGATGATAGAGAGAAGAAAAGAGCAGCAATGTGGTCTGATCCAGATTGGATTAATTACACTCAAGAAAGCGCAAAGCTAGGAGCGTTAGAGTATCAAGAAAACAAGCTTCTTAAACCAGTAGATTTTTATGATTTAAAAATTTAATGAAGTATTTATGCAGGTTTGGCTGTTCTATCTAAGAACTCGTCTCTTCTAGATAGATAAAAAGAATAACTATCTGGAAGATAATCTTTTGCATTTTCTAAATTAAAATGTGTAGCAGCTTTGTAAACCCATTGTGTGTCCGCAAGTAACTCTCTACCCATCGCAACTAAATCAGCTCTGTTATTAGCAACAATATTATTGGCTTGTTCACCGTCAATTATAGCACCGACAGCCATGGTACTTATATCTGCCTCCTTCTTAATTTTTTCAGAGTATGGAACTTGAAAACCTGGAATAATTTTTGATTTAGTAAGAACGGGTGATCCTGTAATTCCTCCTGAGGAACAATCTATAACATCTACACCAGCTTGCTTTAATACTTTTGCTAATGAAACGTTATCTTCTAAAGTAGCGCCCTCACCTGGTGCATCAATTGATGACAACCTATAAAAAATTGGCTTTCTATCAGGCCAAACTGATTTAATGTCAGCAATAATTTCTTTAGCAAATCTCATTCTGTTTTCTAATGATCCACCATACTGATCACTTCTCTGGTTAGATATTGGAGAGAAAAAAGAATGTAATAAATAACCATGAGCTCCATGAATTTCAATTATATCAAAACCAGCCTTATCTGCTCTATGTGCTGCTGCTTTAAAAGCTTGTTTAACATTATTTATATCTTCTAAAGACATTTCTTTAGGTACTGGTGAATTTTCATTAATTGAAATAGCGCTAGGACCAATAGTTTGCCATGCAGGTTCTATTTTATCATCTCTACCGATTGGAGAAGCTCCATCCCATGGTCTCAAAAAACTAGCTTTTCTTCCAGCATGAGCAAGTTGTATTCCACTTACACAATTATATTCTTTAAAAGTTTTAGCAATTTTCGATAAACCTTCTATATGATCGTCACTCCAAATTCCAGTGCACCCATGACCAATTCTACCTTCAGGAGAAACGCCTGTTGCTTCAATAAAAGCAGCCCCTAGTCCAGAAAAAGCAAATCTTGAGTAATGTTGCAAGTGCCAGTCATTAATCATACCATCTTTAGCTTTATATTGACACATGGGAGATAAAACCACTCTATTTCTAAAGGTTATAGATTTTATGCTTAAAGAAGAAAATAAAGGTATTTTATTCATTTTTAATTCCTCAAAATGTTTGTTTTATTATTTAAGAAAAGATCTGAGTTTATTAGATCTTTGAGAGGCTGCTAGCATCATAAATGAAAGATCAGATCCAGACAATATGAATCTCATTCCCATTTTAATATACTCAGACATAAGCTCTTCGTTATAAACACCTCCCATACCCGGTGTTTTCCCATATTTTTTACACGCCTCTATCACTTTGGTATAAGCATCTTTAACTTTTGGATTAGAGTAATCACCTGGAATACCCATCTCCATACACAAATCATTAGTACCTATTAATATAACATCAACACCATCAACTGCAGTTATGCTATCAACATTATCTATAGCTTCTGGACTTTCTAACATTATTACAATCAGCATATTTTTATTAATTGTACTTGCTACATCTGCTATTGGTTGTTGTTTAAAATCTAGTTGTGGTAAAATTCCTGTCATTGATCTGTGACCTTTAGGTGGATAAAGACAATATGAAACTAATTTTTTTGCAATATCTGCATTTTCGACATGTGGGAAAACTACCCCCATCGCTCCACAATCAAGAACTCTTGTTGCATGATGATGAGCAAAATCTGGTACCCTTACAATTGGGGTAATCCCTGCATCTTGAGCGGCTACTGAAATTTGAGAAGCAATATCAATATCCATACTATTGTGCTCCATATCAATGAAGAGCCAGTCATAACCACTGGTCGCCATTATTTTACCTATGTCAACCGTTCTACTTTGCCTTAACCCAACCCCTAAACATAATTCATTATTTAATATTTTTTCTTTTGCGATATTCTTCATAAATACTCATCCATGTTTTTATTATTATTCTACTTTACAACATGATAAAAATTTATCACCTCAAATTAATATTTAAATAAAAAATTTATTTTTTGATTTAAATTAATATACATATTGTTATTATAGTCGTTAATTTTGATTTCAAGAGGAATATTAAAATAAAAGAATTAAGCTCAACACCTTTCCCAGAAACCAGCAAAGCTCTACCTATAGCCATGCTAAGAGCTAGAGAAGCCTTAATGATTTCATTTAGACCTATTCTTGCAAAACATGGCTTTACAGAACAACAATGGAGAGTTTTAAGAGTTCTTGGTGAAAAAGGTCCCGCTGATGCAGGACAAGTAGCATTTGATGCTTGTATATTAGCTCCAAGTCTTTCCAGAATTATTGGCAAACTTGAAAAAGAAAAATTTATTTCTAGATGTGTTGATCAAAAAGACGGTAGACGAGTGAATTTAATTCTTACACAATTAGGTGAAGAAACTTTGAAAAAAATTGTTCCTGATATGGATGTAGTTTATAAGAATATTCAAAAACGTTATGGTGAGGAAAAGCTTGCTAAACTTCTTGAATTACTTGGGGGCGTTAGTGAATGGAGAGGAAGATAGAGTTATTATAAAAATATATCTAACTTTTTCGAAATTTCTTCTAAACTTTTTAGAGTTTCTTTACTCAAATAGATACCATTATCAATAGACTTTTTCCTACTCATAAGTGCATTTTGTCCTGGCATTCTAACTTTGTTATTTTTATCAATTGGAGGATTATTGATGCATTCGTTATAAAGAAAACTCATTTCATTTTTAAAAGCATCTATACCTGCAAATGCGTTAGGGTCAATAACTTGGATGTAAATAGATAAGTTCATGGTTTTAAGTTTTCTACTTCTTCCAGATCCTGAAAGTCCTTGAGATAATGCTTCAATTCCTAATGCAAGTCCAAATCCTTTATGACCATACTCAAGCCCCCCCAAAGGCATAACTGTTCCATTGTTTTCGAAAACTTCTTTTGGATCATTTGTGGGAATACCGTCCCTAGTAAGTAAACAATTAAAATCAAACATTTCATTTTTGACTATTTTATCTGCAATCATATTATTAGTAGTGATCGAAGCACTTATATCAATTATTACAGGTTCATCATTAGTTGGAAATGCCAAAGCCATTGGATCAGGAGTAAGTAATGCTTTAGTTCCACCAAACGGCGCAACTGTAGCAGCGGAAGGAACTGAACATTTAATCATTGGGACTAAACCTTGTTCAACAACAGGTAGTAGATAAGCTGCTAATGCACCATTATGATGACTGTTTTTAATTAAAATAGTTGAAACCCCATAGATTTTTGCACGTTCAGATGATAATTTTAACGCTTGTTTAGTTAGCCATATACCAGGTAAGTTATCCCCATCAATTGTTATACAACTTCCAGTATCATTAAGTATAATTTGACTGCCTGATGCTTTCATATTACCTGCTTCAATATCTTTAATATAAAGCGGCAAAAGTCTAACCCCATGTGTGGAGTGCCCCATCATATCAGCTTCCACTAAAATTTCTGATGTGTCCTTGGCCTTTTCATCATCCATACCTAATTTTTTAAATATAGAAATACAAAATTTGATCAATTTGGATTGAGTTAACATTTAAGGCCTTAGTTAGCTTATAAAGTTCTTTATATGGTTACTTTATTTCATTACATAAATATCTTGTAATTGAGGCATTTGCTGCCAAAATAAAAGATAAAACATTATTATCTAAAAAAAATATATCTTGTATATGTGTCCAAGGTTCATTTCTATCAAAAGCGTAAGCTTTACCAGTTCCCAAATCGAGTATCTCATATTTTGATTTATTAACTATAAAATAACCAGACTTTAGACCTTCGCCGTCTTTTATAGTGATTTCCACAGGCTTTTCCTTACCACTTATTTTAAAAACTTGTATTCCATTTGATCTTACTGCTGCAGCGCTTTTAGGTTTACAACTATACTTTGTTTCTTTTGCATAAGAATTAAAAGAGAATAAAATAATTGAAACTAAGATTAATATATATTTAAAAACAAACATCTTTTTCCTTTATAATTGAATTAGTCGATATCTTTATAATATTTCATTAAACTGTTTTTTGCATTTTTTGAAATATTAATTTTTTTTTCTGATACAAAAGTCTCATGGTTTTGCTCTACTTTTTCAAGATCATATAAATAGTTTACCATCAACCCTCCAGATAATTCTATACCGTTTGATGAGACATCTCCAAGAAAATTTATTTGCTCAAGTGACGCACCATTCCCTAGATGAAACCTCGCAACTTGATCATTCGGCATTTTATCAGACCTTTCAGATTTAAAGAAATATTCACCTAAACAGGTTAATAAAGCATCTTTTAATTTTGATATTTGATCTGCTTTTTTAATTTTTTTTATTTTTGCGTCCAATTTAGGATATTTATTTCTCATCCATTTTCTAAAACCAGGAATCGGAGATAATGTTACAAAATTCTCTAAGTTTTTGAATTCGAAACTTAAATCAGTAGCCACCTGTTTAATTAAAAAATTACCAAAAGAAATACCAGTCAATCCTTTCTGACAATTAGAAATTGAATAAAAAACTGCTGCTTTAGCTTCCTCAGGCTCTAGAAAAACTCTTTCTTTTTGGAGAACGTTTTGAATATTTGAAGGTATTTCTTTTGTTAAGGCAACCTCAACAAATATTATTGGTTCATCTTGCATTGCGGGGTGAAAAAAAGCAAAACATCTTCGATCTTTCGGAGCTAATCTAGCTCTTAATTCATCCCATGAATTAATTTCGTGAACAGCTTCATAGGCTATAATCTTTTCTAATATATGAGCAGGAGTTTCCCAATTTATTGGTCTTAAAATCAAAAAACCTCTGTTAAACCAATTTTTAAACAAATAGACAAAATCATAATCAACTGCTTTTAACTCTGGTTTTTTTATAATTAGTTCTAGTAATCTTTTTCTTAAATTTACTAGCCTAATTGTCCCTCTTGTTATTCCATTACATCTTGTAAAAATATCTCTTCTTAGAGGTTCTGAGAGTTTCATTAATTTAACTAAGTTTTCGGATGTTTTTTCACTTTTATAGTTTTGCGAAGCTAAATACAAATCATCTGAATTAACTTCGAAATTTTTTCGTAAAATTTCAAAAAAATTAATTAACTCCCTATCATTCAGTTGTTCACAATGAGAGATTAACAATTCTGCGTGACCAAGAGCGGAAACTTCACCTTTTGCAGACGCTACATTCTCGACATATTCTGATGTTGTAAGATATTTCTTTTTTTCAAATAAAAAGCTTAAAGACTTATTTATCTTGGGTTTATCAAATAAAGAATTTAGTAGTCCTTGGAAGAATTTAATTTTTGTCACAAAACTTCACCCATAATATAATTTGGTAACCAAGTAGCTATTTCAGGAAAAAAACACAATAATATTATTGCAATTACCATGCACATTACAAAAGGAAGCGAGCCTCTTAGAATTTTATTAAGGGGAATTTCAGGTGCTATTCCATTTATGACATAAAGATTTAATCCTACTGGTGGAGAAATAAGACCGATTTCCATATTTATTGTTAAAATAACCGCAAACCAATATGGATCAAAACCTGCATTTATAATTATTGGTAATAAAATTGGAGCTGCCATTACAATAACAGCAACCGGTGGAAGAAAAAAACCTGCTATTAAAAGGAATATGTTAATTGTAAACATTAATACCCATCGGTTTACCTCGAGCGTACCAATCCACTCTGCAATACTCTGTGTAATAAATAAACTAGATAACATGTAAGAAAAAACACCTGCGGCACCTATTATGAAAAGTATCATTATGGATTCTCGTGTGGAGTCCCTTAAGACTATCCATAATGATTTAGGTGCCCAAAGTTTGTATATTATTATTGCTACAAGCAGACATAATATAGCTCCAACAGCAGCAGTTTCTGATGGGGTGGCAACCCCACCGTACAAAGAATAAAGAACTCCAAGAATAATTGCAAAGAAAGGTATTACTCTAGGCAATATCTCAACTCGTTCTTTCCAACTAAAAATCTTTCTATTCAAAGCTTCAATATTTCCTGAATTCCAAGTGGAATATATTGACCAAAGCATAAAAAGCAATACTAATAAAAGTCCTGGGAGCGCACCTGCTAAGAAAAGTCTTCCAATAGAGGTTTCAGTTGAGATACCATATACAATCATTGTTACTGAAGGGGGTATTAATATTCCTAAAGTGCCTCCAGCTGCAATAGATCCAGACGCAACTTCATCAGAATACCCCCTTTTTTTCATTTCAGGAATGCCCATTTTACCTATTGCGGCACACGTGGCAGGACTAGACCCTGACATTGCTGCGAAAAGTGCACACGCACCTAAGTTTGAAATTACCAAACCTCCAGGGACCCTGGTAAGCCATCTGTCTAACGCTTCATATAAATCTGCACCAGCTCTTGTGGAAGATATTGCAGCCCCCATTATTATAAACATAGGAATTGATAAAAGAGCAAAATTATCTAAATGACCATAAAAAATTTCAGGCATTAATTCTAATGATCTAAACCCATCAAAAACGAATAAGAAAAGACATGATACTATTAATAAACCATTTGCAACAGAAACTCCTGAGAACAATATTAAAACAGTTGTGAATGCAACTAATAAACCTAAAGATAATGGATCCATTTATTTTTCACCTTTGTCAAAAGGTGCTACTCTTCCAGTCATCATTAATAAGAAGTCAGCTATTAATTGGTTTAAAAACAAACCAAATCCTATCGGTAAGGCTGCATATGGAAATTTTAATGGAACTGCAGTAACTGTATCAGAAGTCCAATTTTTTTCATAAGCAACAAACCAGTAATCAAATCCATATATAAACATTATTGTTACTATAATTATGCTCGTTAGACTTGTGACAATTGCCAGAGGTTTTTTATATATTGGCTTAATAAAGATTGGTAAAAGGTCAACATTTACATGTCCACGTAAAAGTTGTATGTAAGATAGACCAATTAATGTTGCTCCAACCATCATATAAATAACAGTTTCAGTTTGCCAAGCTGTTGAGAGATTTAAAACAAATCTAACCCAGATCATTTGTACTGTTATTAATACCGCAACTAAAATCATAAATGCAGCAATCACACCAGCTGCTCTAGAAATATTTTTTGTAAAATTTATGTAATTATCCAGCATAAGTTATTTTAATTTTTTTAAAGAAGTGGCAAGTGTTTACTTGCCACTTTAAAGTATTAGTCAACAGATAAAGCTAAATCCAATAGTCTTTGACCATCTTTATAACCTGAAACAAACTTTTTATAAGAAGTTTCTTTTGCTATTTCACGCCATGCATTAAATTCGTCTGAAGACATTTCTTTTATTTGAACTCCATTTTTCTTAAAAATATTAACAGATGCCTGATCTTCTTTTTTCGCTTCAGCGAGATAATAAGCCTCAGCTTTTTTTGCACCATCCATAATAGCTTTTTGCTGATTTTTATTTAATTTTTCAAATACTGTTTTGTTCATTAGAAGAGGTTGATACATAAACCATAAAGCAGTTTTACCTGCTGGTGTGTAGCATTTCACTTGCTCATAAATTCTATATGAGACAAAAGAAGATGAGGAAGTATTTGCAGCTTGCAAAACGCCAGTTTGCATAGCATTATATATAGCTGATGATGGCATTGATGCAATTGAAGCCCCTGCCCCAACCAACATTGTTTCAAAGGCTTTTCCTGCAGCCCTCGTTTGTAAACCCTTAACATCACTTGGGCTAGTTATACACTTATTTTTACCAGCAAATCCTCCAGCTAGATAACCATGAACAACTACCATTACGTCGTCACCTGCCATTATCTTTTGGATTTCTTTCATAAACGGAGAGTAATTTAACCTAGCAGCATGATCATGATTCTTTACTAGACCAGGCATTAAAGTTAAATTATAGGCTGGTTGTTGACCACCTGCATATGACAATGGAAAAACTGTCATATCTAATTGACCTCTTGTTAGTGGTTTATATTGTTCTTTTGGTTTAAAAAGTGATTTAGAAGGAAATATTTTTATTTTCAACCCAACATTTGCAGTTTCAACATGATCAGCAAGAATTTGTGCAAATTTATGCCTGACATCTTTTGTTGACCATTGATGGGACAACCTTAATTCTTTTGCAGAAACTCCTGCCGAGAGCACTATTGCTCCTATTGTAGCCATTGTTAAACTCTTAAAATTCATTATCGAATTCCTCTCTTTAATTTTGTTAATTGAGATTTAATTAATACACATTTATAATAATTTAAAAACCTAAAAATTAGGAAGCTATTTGTTTACCAAGAACTCTGCAGCTTTAGAAATCCCTCCTTTTTGATGAGGAATACCGGCTAAATCAAGACCCATTTCTACACCTGTCAATGTTCCCATTAACATTAAATCGTTAAAGTCACCAAGATGACCTATCCTAAACACTTTTCCTGAAAGTTTGGACAAGCCATTTCCAAGAGACATGTTAAAGTTCTCTAAAATTATTTTTCTTAGATTATCAGCATTATGAGTTTCTGGTAAAACTACTGCAGTCAAAACACTTGAATAATCTCTTTCTTCTTTACAAAGAACTTCTAAACCCCATGCTTGGA
Source organism: uncultured SAR116 cluster alpha proteobacterium (assembly GCA_902539895.1). Lineage (GTDB taxonomy): Bacteria > Pseudomonadota > Alphaproteobacteria > Puniceispirillales > Marisalimonadaceae > Marisalimonas. The sequence goes on along the minus strand of CACBMD010000019.1, from coordinate 15,965 downwards.
CAGCTAATCTAGTTGCTTTAGCGTGTCTGTTGTGTCTTTTGAAAACTTTATCAAGCCCCTCTTCATGAAGCATATTGATCGCTTCTTTTAATCCATATAATAGATTAGTTGCAGGTGTATACGGAAAAGAACCTGATTTGTTAGCTTCTATTTGCTCTTCCCAATCCCAGTAAGATCTTCGCATACCCGAAGTTTTAGCTAATTTCAGAGCCTTTTCTGATATTGCATTGAAGGATAATCCAGGTGGCAGCATAAGCCCTTTTTGGGATCCAGAAACTGTAATATCAACACCCCATTCGTCATGTTTATACTCTATTGATCCTAAGCCTGAAATAGTGTCAACCATCAACAAAGCTTCATGATTAGCTGAGTTCAATGCTTTCCTAACTTCTTCAATTCTTGAAGTACAACCTGTGGACGTCTCATTATGAACCACACAAACAGCTTTTATCTGTTTTTCAGTATCCTTTTGTAATCTTTCATAAATTCTTTCAGGCTCAGCCCCTCTTTGCCAGTCAGTCTCCAGAAACTCGGTCTTTATTCCAAGTCTAAGTGCCATTTTATTCCATAAAGATGCAAAATGACCTGTTTCCACCATAAGAACTAAGTCGTTTTCTTTAACTGTATTAACTAGTGCTGCCTCCCACGCACCTGTTCCTGACGCAGGGTATATGATAACACTAGATTTAGTTTTAAAAATTGTCTTGATTCCTTCAAGACAATCATTAGCTAAATTAGAAAATTCAGGACCTCTGTGATCAATAGTAGGATAATCCATCGCACGTAAAATTCTGTCAGGAACATTTGAAGGACCTGGTAACTGAAGAAAGTGTTTACCTGGCATATAATTTTTATTCATTCATTAATCCATGCTATATTATTATCTTTAATTGAAACTATCGGAAATATATTTTACTATTTATACACTTAATTATATTAATTTCCATATAGAATTTAAATTCTCACTGAAAGTTATTTAGATGCCAGAAGGCCATGTAGATCAATTACTAGATACTTTAAAAAGAAAAACTTCAGCAGAAGTTTACTCTGATAATTTTAATAAAGGTAGATACGCCACTGACGCATCAATATATCAGATGATGCCATTTGGAGTTTTAATACCAAAAACAAAAAAAGATTTAATTGAAACAGTTAATTATGCACGCGAAAAAAGAATACCCTTACTAGCACGTGGTGGCGGGACATCACAATGCGGTCAAACTGTAAATAACGCAATCGTTATTGATAATTCTAAATATTTAAACAAAGTTTTAGATTTTGATAAAGAAAAAATGACATGTGTTGTTGAACCTGGAATTGTATTAGATGAACTTAATCGTTTTTTAAAACCATATGGGTTGTGGTTTCCTGTAGACGTATCAACTTCAAGTAGAGCTACAATAGGTGGAATGGCGGGTAATAATAGTTGTGGTGGCAGATCAATAAGATACGGCATAATGAGAGATAATGTTATTGACATTGAAGCTATATTGTATGACGGGTCAATCTATAATTTTGGGAAAATAGAGAACAATTGTCTACCGTATAGTAACGGGGTTGCTCCTGAAATTATTAATAATCTTCAAAAATTAGCGAATGATAATAAAAAAGAAATTATTTCAAAATTTCCAAAAGTTTTAAGAAGAGTTGGCGGGTATAATATTGATGCCTTACTAACGGATGCTATGGCGAACAGACCAAATGGTAAAGTAGGTGATGGAATTAACTTATCTCATTTGTTAGTTGGATCAGAGGGGACATTAGCTTATTCGACTGCAATTACTCTAAAATTATCTCCTCTACCATCAAAAAAAATAATGGGGGTTTGTCATTTTCCGTCATTTTATGAAGCCATGGATGCAGCGCAACATATTGTTCCCTTAGATCCAGTGGCTGTTGAGTTGGTAGATGACACTATGATAAATCTAGCTCAAAAAATTGATATTTTTAAACCAACCATAGACGAAGTGGTAAAAGGCAATCCAAAATCTCTTCTTCTTGTTGAATTTGCTGAAGAGAATATGGACGAAAATCATAGAAGATTAAAAAAACTTCATCAACTGATAGGAGATCTAGGATATTCTTGGAATAAAGGAATTAGAAATGGAGGTGTAGTTGATGTAATCGACAGTAACCTCCAATCTAAGGTAAGCGAAATGAGAAAATCTGGTTTAAACATAATGATGTCAATGAAAAATGATGCAAAACCTGTCTCGTTCATTGAAGATTGCGCTGTCGAACTTAAAGATTTGGCTGAATATACAGACGGATTAAATAAAATATTTGATAAATATAATGTCAAAGGCACCTGGTACGCGCATGCGTCTGTTGGTTGTTTGCACGTTAGGCCTGTTTTGAATATGAAAATTCAAGATGACGTTGATAAAATGAGAAATATTGCCAATGAAACAAGTAGCTTAGTAAAAAAATTTAAGGGTTCTTATTCAGGTGAGCATGGCGATGGTATAGCCCGTTCTGAATTTAATGAAGTAATGTTTGGCAAAAAAATGACTAAGATATTTAAAACTATTAAAAATTCTTTTGATCCTTTAAATATCTTCAATCCAGGAAAAATTGTGGATGCTCCAAAATTAGATGAAAGGGATTACTTCAGATATGCACCATCTTATAATGCTAAAAATATTGATACTATATTAGATTGGTCTTCTTGGACAGGTTCAAGTGGAGGTTTTCAAGGGGCTATAGAAATGTGCAATAACAATGGCTCATGTAGAAAATTAGAAGGTGGCGTTATGTGTCCTTCTTTTAGAGTAACAAAAGATGAAAAGGATTCCACAAGAGGAAGAGCAAATTCGCTTAGATTGGCTCTTTCAGGACAGCTCGGTAAAGATGCTTTATTCAGTGAACCAATGAATGATACTATGAAACTTTGTGTTTCTTGTAAAGCATGCAAACGTGAATGTCCAACAGGCGTTAATATGTCAAAAATGAAAATTGAAATTTCAAATCTAAGAGCAAAAAAATTTGGATTAGACATTAAAAGCAAACTTGTTGCATTTCTTCCATACTATGCATCAATTGCATCAAAATTTTCTTTTATTTTCAATTTAAGAGATAAGTTGCCTGGATTAGCAAAACTAAGTGAGATATTTTTAGGTTTCACATCAAAAAGGCCTCTTCCAAAATGGAGACAGGATTATTTTAAGGATAATGAATTACCAAGTAATTTAAATACAAATATAAAATCTATTCCTGTGATTTTATTTGTAGATACATTCAACCGATATTATGAACCTGATAACGTAAGATCAGCGATTAAAGTTTTAAAACAAGCGGGATACTTCCCATTCATTCCAACTTTAGAAAATTCAAGTAAAGTTCTTTGTTGTGGTAGAACATATCTAACCAACGGACTAATTAATCATGCAAAAAAAGAGGTATTAGATATATTGGAGACATATAGGCCTTATCTCAAAAATGGGATATCTGTTGTTGGCTTAGAACCTTCTTGCATTCTTTCATTTAGAGACGAAATACCCGACATGATTAAAAATAAAGAAACCGATTATTTAAAAAATAACTCATATACATTTGAAGAATTACTATTAAAGCATAGTAATAGATTAAAATTCAAAAATTTAACTAAAAAAATCTTACTTCATGGTCACTGTCATCAAAAAGCTTTTGATGTCGTAAAACCAATTGAAGATATATTAAAAAATATCAAAGGTGCTGAAATTGAAACAATTGAAACAAGCTGTTGTGGAATGGCAGGTTCTTTTGGTTATGACAAAGATACATATGATATTTCAATGAAGATGGCCAATGAAAAACTTTTCCCAGCAATTAATAAAAATAAAGTTGAAACCACTATAATTGCAGATGGGACATCCTGTAGATGTCAAATTAAAGATGGTCTTAATAAAGAGGCTATTCATTTAGCTAAGTTTCTAGATCAAAATATAATTTACTAAAAACAATTTAAGATTTAATCTATTATTTTAAGAGGGAAGAATGCCAAGTAAAATAAGAAAGCCAACGTCCTTTCATTGGGGTAGCTATTATGCTGAAATAGAAAATGAGAAGCTAGTTGGAATACGCCCATATGAAAATGATAAAGACCCTTCAAAGATAGCAAATGGCATTATAAACAGCATTAACGATGAATTACGAATTAGAACGCCTCATGTTCGAAAAGGTTACCTTAGAGAAATTCGAAAAGAATTAGCCAATAGTAAAATGGCTTTAACTGGAAAACGCGGTAGGGAAAAAAGAGGTTCAGATAGTTTTGTACCTTTAAGCTGGGAAGAGGCAATTGATATTGTTGCTTTTGAGTTAAGTAGAATCAAAAAAAATTTTAAAAATAAAGCATTCTTTGCTGGCTCTTATGGTTGGGGTTCTGCTGGAAGATTTCATCATGCCCAAAGTCAACTTCATAGATTTTTTAATTGCTATGGTGGATATACTAGGTCAGTAAATACTTATTCTTACGCAGCTAGCGAAACAATTATGCCCCATGTGATTGGTATGACATATCGACAATTTCTTGATACTCACACTGATTGGAATAATATCAAAGATAATACTGAATTAATAGTTATGTTTGGGGGATTACCTCTAAAGAATGCACAAGTAACCTCTGGGGGAGTTGGAAAACACACAACCAAGGAATACATCAAAAAATGTGCACAAAAAGGAATAGAATTTATCAATATTAGCCCAATGGAAATGGAAGCTGATATAATAAGTAAAGCTGAATGGGTAAAAATAAGACCAGGGACAGATACAGCATTAATGCTTAGTATTGCTTATATTTTAGAAATAGAAAGCTTAGCTGACAGAGATTTTCTAAACAAATATTGTGTTGGATACGACAAATTTGTTCAATACCTAAGAGGTATATCTGATGGCAAAGCTAAAACGCCTTTCTGGGCATCTAAAATTACTGGAATTCAAAGTAATACAATTTATACTTTAGCAAAGAAAATGTCCTCAAGAAGAACAATGATTACCGGAGCTTGGGGCTTGCAACGTCAGCAATACGGTGAACAGCCACACTGGATGATTGCTGTCCTTGCTTGTATGTTAGGGCAAATAGGGCTTCCTGGTGGAGGTTTTGGCCTTGGATACAGCGCAGAAAATGGTATTGGAAACCCAGTTCAACATTTTAAGTGGCCTTCATTAGAGCAGTTCAAAAACCGTGTTTCTGAGTTTATTCCTGTAGCCAGACTTTCTGACATGCTATTGCAACCAGGAAAAGTTTTTTCTTATAATGGAAAAGAAATAAAATACCCAGATATAAAATTGGTATACTGGGCAGGTGGTAATCCCTTTCATCATCAGATGAACCTAAATAAGCTAAGCAAAGCATTTAAACAACCTGACACTATAATTGTAAATGAAATCTGGTGGAATAGTCTTGCAAGACACTCAGACATAATATTACCAGCTACAACATCTTTAGAGAGAAATGATATAAGTATTAAACATTGGGATCAAACAATTTCACCAATGTACAAAGCAATTGAACCAATAGGAGAGGCCAAATCAGACTATGAAATTTTTTCTGAAATTGCTTCAAAATTAAATTTTAAAGATAAATTCACTGAAGGTAGAGATGAAGATAAATGGCTTAGGCATATTTGGGATGAAGCAAGAAGTAAAGCAAAAGACGAAGGGTTTACTTTACCTGAGTTTGATAAGTTTTGGAAAAATGGTTTTCAAGAAGTATTATCTCCCAAAAAGCAAACAATTTTATTAGAAGATTTTAGAAAAGATCCTCAAAAAAACCCTATATCCACACCATCAGGGAAAATAGAAATTTTTTCTGAAACAGTTAATAGTTTTAACTATCAAGACTGCCCTGGACACCCTACTTGGTTGGAACAAAAAGAATGGCTTGGATCAAATTTAACAAAACAATACCCACTTCAACTAATTTCAGGTCAACCACATAATAGATTACACAGTCAGCTTGATAATGGTTCTGAAAGTCAAAATTATAAAATATTAGGTAGAGAACCAATAAAAATACATCTTCAAGACGCCCAATCAAGAGGGTTAATTAACGGTGACATTGTTGAGGTTTTTAACAAAAGGGGTAAATGCCTTGCAGGTGTGATTATTAGTAATGAGGTCATGAAAGGAGTAGTTTTTCTACCTGTTGGTGCGTGGTATGATCCAATAAATGATGGTGATTTTTGTATACATGGAAATCCAAATGTTTTGACAGAAGATATTGGCACATCATCTCTTGCTCAAGGACCATCAGCACATTCAACTTTAGTAGAAATAAAAAAATATACTAAAGAACCACCAGAAATTAATATTTTACACAAACCCAACATTGTAGATAAGTAGAGAACTCTATCTTGAGCACTGAAATTTGTATCATTAATCCTTATGCAACCGCTATTTCAAATGAAAAAATCAAGCTTGGCGCACAAAAAATATTAGATAAAAATTCTAGTATTTTTATTAGTGATAAAAGTTTTCAAGAAGACTACTATGACTTACACAGTGAAACTATAAATGTTTCAAAATTAGTTAACGAAGTTGAAACAAATAATTCTTCAGACGCTTTTATAGTTATTTCCTTTGAAGATATCGGTGTAGATATAATTAGAAAAATAACTACAAAACCGATAATTGGTTTAGGTGAAGCTACATTTTATACTGCCAATATGATTGCAAACAAGTTTTCAATAATCACAAATTTATCTCAATCACATGAAGCTTTAAAAAATAACTTAATAAAATATGACATGGAACATAAGTGTGTATCTATTAATTCAATAGAAGTTCCAGTGTTAGATATGGATACAATGTCAAAATCAAACTTAAATAAATTAGATAACGAAATTCAAAGAACAATTACAGAAGATGATCCAGAGGCTATAATTATTACAAGCCCTGGTATTTTAAATTTATCAAAAAATTTAAGTAAGAAGTTCAACATACCTATTATTGAAGGAGTAACAGCTGCAACAGCTTTAATAGAGAATTTTGTTAAATTAGATATACAAATAAAGAAATTTTCTACTAAACCTAGTCGAAATTTTGGAGTACCAATTTAAATTAATTATAAAAACTCGTTCTCTAAATCTTTTTCTAACAAACCCTGATCTCTTTCTGAGTAGTCACCATAGCCAGCACCACCAGGTGTATGAATTTGTAAGATATCCCCTGACTTAATGACTTGTGTACCTTTACCATTCAACTTTCCTTTACCCTTAATTGAGACATGTCCAGGTTTACCATTGCTTCCATTTAAACGACCTCTTGCAGGGTATTTAATTCTATCAAAAGAAGCTAAAAGATCCATATCCTCATCAATTGCTGATTTTATTTCAATTAATTGACCCAAACCACCATTATATTTTCCTTTACCACCACTTCCTGGATTATATTCTTTTTTTAAGAACAATAATGGAGCAACAGCCTCATTAATTTCAACTGGAGTTCCTCTTACACCAGAGGGGTAAGCCGTGGCTGATAAACCATCCTTGTTGGGCCTGGCTCCTGTTCCACCGTTAACTACCGCAGTGACAGCAAATAGTGAGTTATTGTTTGCTCCTCTATCAGTTTTTCCACGTAATGTTATGTTCCACAAACAAGAAGCACCTTCTGCAGGAACTTTATCGGGTATAGCTTTTTCTAAACAACCAAAAACTACATCTGGAAGCATTTGTCCTATAATATGCCTTGCACATACAGCAGCAGGATATGGAGCGTTTAAAATAGAACCTAATGGCGCATCAATTTCAAAAGGTTTTAAAGAGCCCGCATTATTTGGTATTTCTGCACTTACAAGACAACTTAAACCAAAGCAGGTATAAGCTTTAGTATATGATAATGGAACATTTATACCAAATTTAGATTTGTCAGAAGTGCCTGTATAATCAACTGATATTGATTTATCAGAAACCGTCAGTTTAGCCTCTAATTTAATATCTTTTTCAAATCCATCTATCATCATAGAATTTTCATATACACCATTTGGGATTTTCTTAATTTCATTTTCTACGGCTGAAAGTGACTTATCATATATAAAATCAGATAAACTCTTTAAGTCATCAATTTCAAATTCATTCATCATTTCTACTAATCTTTTACAACCTATGTCATTACATGCAGCCAATGAGTAAACATCACCTTCTGTTTCTACTGGTTGTCTTGTGTTTTGGCTAACTAGTTTTAACAATGTTTCATTCATGACACCTCTGCTAGCTAATTTTAACATAGGTATATAAAGACCTTCCATGTGTATATCAGTAGCATCAGGACCTACTCCCAATCCTCCAATATCAGTCAAATGGGATGTACATGAAAAAAGACCAACTATTTTGTTGTCTTTGAAACAAGGAGTTGTAAGTACAAAATCATTTAAATGACCTGTACCCATCCATGGATCATTTGTAATGAAAATGTCTCCTTCATTCATTGTATTAAGAGGAAAATAATTAATAAAATGCTTAACTGACTCCGCCATTGAATTAACATGGCCAGGAGTGCCAGTAACTGCTTGAGCCATCATTCTTCCTTCTAAGTCAAATACTCCAGCAGATATGTCTCCACATTCACGAACAATTGGGCTAAAGGCAGTTCTAACTAGTGTTTGACCCTGTTCTTCAACGACAGACAGAAGTCTGTTCCACATAACTTGATTTTGAATATTATTTTTATCATCAATTAAATTATTATTCATTATCTATATATTCCATTTGCAAAAAATTATTACTTAAAACTTTTGTATTAAAATTATTAGAGACAACTATTGTAGTTTGAGCCTCTGTAATCACACATTGACCTTGTATTAAGTCACCTGGATTTAACTCTGACCTTTCGTAATTTGGTATTTTAATTTTTTCTCCGCTTTCATAATCACAGAAATCAATTAGTAAATTTTCTTTAATTTTTTTATAAGAATCTAACTCTACATATTCATTTGAATTCTCGCTTAAAATAGATAATGATAAAGACCAAGTTAAAATTTCTATGTCTGCATTTGGCAGTATTCTAGAATATAGTTTTTCGTAATTTGCTTCGAAAGAGTTTTTGATTTTTTTTGCGTCTTCATCAGATAACACCTCGTTATCAATAGGCACTTTAATTTCGTGTCCTTGTCCAGCATATCGCATAAATGCAAAACGCTCTTCGATATATTCTATTTTTTCAGAATTATTTTGTATAATTTTTTTTGCTTCATCCCTCATGGAACTAAGTAACTTATTAACCTTTTCAAAGTTAAATTTATTTAATAACATTCTAAGACTTTTAACTACTTCGTATCCAACAGGTACTTTCAAAAAACCAACTGCTGAACCTACGCTTGCATTTGTAGGGATGATAATTTTTTTAACTTTTAATTTTTCTGCAACTCTTGAGATATGAAGAGGGGCAGCTCCTCCAAATCCAATCAGCGTTCTGTTTGATGTTTCGTGACCTTGTTCAACGGTGTGAACTCTAGCTGCATTTGACATAGTTTCATCTACTATTTCAGATATTGCTAATGCGGCTGTTTCAGTTTTAATGTTAAGCTTGTTACTTATATTTTTTGTAATTGCTTTGTTAGCAAATTCTTTGGATAAATTTATTTTACCCCCTGCAAATTTATCAGCATCAATCTTGCCAATTACTAAATCTGCATCCGTTATTGTTGGATTATTACCCCCGTTTGAGTAACATGCTGGACCTGGATTTGAGCCAGCACTGTCTGGACCAGTAATTATTTGCTCCAACTTATTTACCCGCGCTATGGATCCACCTCCTGCGCCAATTTCAACCATTTCAATTACAGGAATTCTCAAAGGTAGGCCACTTCCTTTTTTAAATCTTGCTTTTCTATCAACTTCAAACTCTCGAGCTTTAATTGCTTTCTGGTTTTCAATTATGGTTATCTTAGCGGTTGTTCCTCCCATATCGAATGATATCACTTTATCTAATTTCAAATCTTCAGCTATAGATGTTGCCAAAATAGCACCACCAGCAGGACCAGATTCAACTAATCTAACTGGATTGTTACATGCACTCATCACGTTAGTTAAAGTTCCACCAGAGGTCATTAATAAGAGCGGACAATTGAAACCTTTTTGCCTCAATTCAGTATCTAATTTTTTTAAATAAGTAGATATTAAAGGTTTTATGTACGAGTTTACTACAGTAGTGGTAAAACGTTCATATTCTCTTATTTCCGGACAGACATCAGAAGATATACTGACCTCTATATCTGGTAAATATTTTAATAAAAATTCTTTTAGTTCATTTTCATTTTTAGAATTTGCATAAGAATGAAGAAAGCCAATTCCAATACTTTCAAATTTTTCATTTTTTATTGTATCAACTAAACTGTAAAATTTTTTCGTATTTATAGGCTTAATAATATTTCCATTAATATCCGTTCTTTCTTCTATTACATATCTGTGCTTTCTCGGAACAATTGACATTGTTTTTTCAATAAGTATGTCATACTGATCAAATCTACTTTCATAACCAATGTCTAAAACATCTCTAAAACCCTCAGTAGTTATAAAACAAGTCTTAGCACCCTTTCTTTCAATGATTGCATTTGTAGCTAATGTCGTACCATGAATGATCATCTTTATATCTGAAGAATTTTTATTATTTTCATGTAATAGTTCTACTACGCCCTGAATTACCGCAACTTCAGGTTGAGAGGAAGAAGTAAGAACTTTTTTAGTAAAAAGGTTAGTTTTATCTTCTAAAACAATATCTGTAAAAGTTCCACCGATATCAATAGCTAGTCTCATTTATTGAAATCCTATAAAAACAATCATTGAATCATAAAGTTGACAGGTGCAGTAACAATTTGAGGAAAAATTACAATTATGACTATACTTAATAACATTAAAAAGAAAAAGGGTAATGCTGCTTTTGTAACTTTCAATATATCTCTACCCGTCATTCCTTGAAGGACAAAAAGATTAAATCCGACTGGAGGAGTAATCTGTGCCATTTCAACAACTATTACAGTAAAAATTCCAAACCATATTAAATCTATACCAGCTGTCTGAACCATTGGTAGGACTACAGATGCAGTCAACACCATCATGGATGTTCCCTCGAGGAAACAACCAAGGAAAATGTATAATATGGTTAGAATTGCCAAAAGTGAGAGTTGTGATAATTGAAAGTCATTTACAATTTGCCCTAATTGTTTTGGTATACCAGTGTATCCCATAGCAACAGAAAGAAATGCTGCACCTACAATTATAAAATTAATCATACAAGAAGTTTTTACAGCACCCATTAAGCTATCCATAAAACTCTTAAAATTTAGTGACTTTGAAGACCAGGCAAGCATTAGTGCACCTATCACACCAATGGTTGCAGCCTCTGTTGGAGTGGCGTAACCACCATAAATAGATCCAAGAACAAAAAATATTAATGCAACTACTGGAAGCAAATTTCTTGCTGCTTTTATTTTTTCGAAGAAAGTATAACTTACATTTTGTTTTGGTGCTAAGGAAGGGTTAAGTTTAGACCTTATTGCTATGTAAGACATAAAAATTAAAATAATCATAATACCTGGCAAAACGCCTGCAATAAAAAGTCTTGAAATAGAGACTTGAGCTAAAACACCATAAACAATCAGCATGATTGAAGGTGGAATTAACAGTCCTAATGTTCCTGAGCCTGCTAAGGAACCAATACTAAGAGTTTCGTCATAATCTCTTTTCTTTAATTCTGGAATACTCATTCTTCCAATTGTAGCGCAAGTAACTGCACTTGAACCTGCAACAGCTGCCATTATACCACAACCAACTACATTTACATGTAATAACCCTCCAGGCAGATTAGATAACATTGGTGCAAGACCTTTAAACATTTCTGATGAAAGTCTTGTTCTAAAAAGTATCTCACCCATCCATATAAATAGAGGTAAAGCTGTTAATGCCCAATTCCAACTTGCATCCCATAAGGTACTAGCAAGCAGGGATCCCACAGGTGCAGGAGTAAAAAATTCTAATAAAATGTATCCTAGGGTGATTAATGCAGGAGCCACCCATATGCCTAGAGACAGAAGAAATAGTAATAAAATAAATAAAACTATTGATAAACCAGTCGCCATATATTTCTCTTTTAAGTATTATCTTTCAATATAGGATTAGCATTTTTTACATAAGATGGCTGTTCCTTTTTCCAAACTGTAAAAAAATCATCAATGAGAGCCACTAAAAATATAGTTACCCCTATTGACATGCTTATCCTTGGAATCCAAAAAGGGATAGCCAATAGACCTGGGCTAATATCATCAAAAATAAATGAAAAATATACAAAATCCCAACTCCAATACGTCAAATAACTAGTAATTATAATACAAAATGACAATGAGAAGAGCTCTTGATATCTTCTTACTTTTTTCCCTAACAATCTTGTGAATAAAGTAACTCTTATATGTTCACCGCTATGAAAAGTGTATGAGAGTCCAAAAAAAGTTAGAGCAGCTAAACTAAAGCCAGCAGTTTCAGTAGAATCTACTGTGATATTTACAAATCTTCCTAGAATTTGCGCAACTATGGTCAATGCAATCAAGACCATAAAAAAGGCAGAAAGATAGCCACTATATAAATATAATTTATTTAATTTATTTCTCATGGCTATCTTTCTGAAATATTAACGCATTGATAAATATCTATCTAACACTGCGTTAGCTTCTGGACTAGCTTTTGATCTCCAATTTTTCATCATTTCGAGACCAATGCTTTTCATTTTGCTAATTACCTCGTCAGGAGCATTTTTTGAAGACATTCCATTTTTCTTAAGGATATCAATTTGCTTTTTAGTAGTTTCAGCACTCATTTCCCAACCTCTAAGCTCAGCTTTTTTTGCAGCAGCTAACATGTTACTCTGATCACCTTTTGATAGAGCATTAAAGGCTTTTTTAGTAACAACTACAGCATTTTTACTAAAAATAGCTCCAGCATATGTAAAATGTTTTGTATTATCCCATGCTTGAATATCTATACCTGTTTGAGGACTAGTAAATAAAGCTTCAATAAGACCTGTAGAAAATGCTTGAGGAATTTCTGCAAAAGGTAGAATTGTTGCATTAAATCCTAACATAGATCCCATTTGTTGTGTGGCTGTAGAATATATTCTCAGTTTTTTACCACTAAAGTCAGAGACACTATTTACAGGAAACTTAGTATAAAACCCTTGTCCTGGCCATGGTGCAGTATATAAGATCATAAGTCCTTTTTTATCAAATTTTTCTTGAAGATATTCCATCTGCACATCTTTTAGCAACCATGCACTTGAATAGTCTGGTGCAATAAAAGGTAATCCAGCTAAAATATACATTGGGTCTTCATTACCATAAATACCTAACCTGATTTCACCAATTGGAATTTGTCCTCTTTGAAGAGAAGTTTTTATAGCATCTAATTTAATTAGAGTGTCATTGGGATTTAAATTGATATTGACTGAAGTAGTAGACTTAACATCATCTATAAATTTAATTATGTTTTGAGTATGAAAGTTACTTTTTGGGTAACCTGAAGCCATTGTCCAATCTGCTGCATGCAAATTAAAACTAAAGATGGAAACAGCTACAAAAAGAAACGTTCTTTTAAAAATTTTTTTAATCATTATTAATTCCTTTCATAGTAATTGTGTAATAATTAAGCATTTAGAGCAATAGAGAGTCAAATTGAATTAAAGGTAACCAAAAATTTTATTAAGTTACCTCAAATAAATGTTAAAAATTTAATCAAAAAAAATTCAATGAAACTCTTTTTAAGCATTATTTTGCTATATCCATTCTCTTTGGTATCCAAACATTTTCATAAGTTTTTAAATGTTTTATAAAATCTTCAAGCCCCTTGTTTCTTCCTGGTCTTCCTATAATTCTGGGAAGTAATCCTATAGACATCATTCTTAAAGAACCATCATCTGTTTCTGAGAAAAGTTAATTAAATGATTCTTTACAATAAATATTAAAATCATCACCTTGTACAAAACCATTATTGCCATCAAATCAAACGTCATTAATATCAAAAAGAATATGGAATAATAACAAGTTTATGATCATTTTTTTTGCTACATAAGGTATGTAGTCATTATATGCATTAGAATCATATGTAATTCCTCCATGCTCAATCAAAAAATCTCTAGTAAATGGGGATGTACTAGATTTTGTGTGCCAACCAACTGGAGAATGACCAGAAAATTTAAGTATTGAGGAATAAGAAACATTAATTATTCATTTTGGCCTTCTTTACTGAGATAAGTTTCAGAAACCCACTTAATGCCTTGAGCAGATATTTCATGATTTCTGGTTAAAATTTCATCTATTAATCAAGGAGAATTTTCTAATGCGAGAGAACAACAACTAAATGTTGCTTTTACGTTATATTTATCAAAAATGTCAAAAATGCGCCAAATACCTAACCTTAGACCATATTCGAAATGAGACTCCATACAAAGATCTGGTATATTTAATATTTTAATTTTATTATTTTCGTATACATGCTCATTTTGACTATCGCCTGATGAAATCGAAAGCTCTGCACCCTCTTCAATGTTTACAACAAATCATACTGCAATTTTATTTTCTTGAGGCCAAAGAATTTTTGGCTTTTCTTTTTCATAACCAATAAAATTTCTTTTTATTTATGAACCATCATTAACTTTATGAGCAATCAATTCAGATAAATTTTTATCAACCCCTATAGATGATTTAGGAGGTAATTTTGGTTTTTTTAAAGTATTTTGATTCATAACAACAGCTAATTCTGCTTGCTTTACAGCCGCTTCAGCACAATCAATCACAGGCACACTAATTTCTTTTTGAACAATTTTTTTAAATCCAGACAATGGAGCCCCTGCAAATATTACCACCTCACCACCATCAATATTGATAGCATTTTTGGCAGATTCAATTAGAGATTTCTTCTGAAGTGTTTGGATTTTATCTATAGTCAAATTAACGCCATCTATAGCTCTAAATCCTGCATATCTGGACTGTAATCCTAATAATTCAACACTTTCTTCATACCAAGACGCCATTGCATTAGTAAATGAGATAATTGAGAATTTTTTACCAAATAAGCAAGCACTCAACATAGCTGCCTCCCCTAACCCAATTATAGGCAAGTTAAACAAACTTTTTGCTGGTATCAGACCTGGATCACCAAAGGCAGCTATAATTATGGCATCATATTGTGGATGTATTTCTGCTAATTTTTCTAAAACTAAAGTACCAGTAATTTGGGCTTCTACTTTAGTTGATATATATGGGAAACCCTTTTCTGCTGTTTTAGGAATTAGAATTGTTTCACTACTTACAACCAACTTGGCAGTTTCATAAAGTGTTTCAGTTATAGATACAGAAGTATTTGGGTTATACAATAATATTTTCATGCCATTAATTAATTCCTTTTGGAATTGTAAGACCTTTTTGAGTTAATTTTAAGTGTAATCTTTTTAATAAATAATTCATTTCCTTAATATCGTCTTCTGTAAGAACAGGCCCTGGAGATCTCACATTTAACGATTTAATAATACCTCTCTGTTGTAAGACAAATTTTCTTAAGGCTAAACCTATTCCAAATTGCTGTTCATGCCTTATAAGTGGTAAATATATATCAAATAAGTCTTCTGCTTTTTCTTTATCATTATTAGAAAATAAATTATGTAAACTAACCAACATTTCAGTGAATGCAAACCCAGTCATAATCCCATCAGCACCTCTTTCAAGTTCTTGGGGAACATACAAGCCTCCGTTACCTACAAAGACACTATATTTTCTATTTAAATGATTATCTCTATATCGAATAAGTCTTGATAATTTATTATGTCCAGGGCAGTCTTCATGCTTAAACATCTCAATTGACGGATGATTTTCCATTAAGGTATTTATAACACTTTCAGAAAAGTAAACATTAGTTGTGGGTGGATAATCCTGCAAACAAATTGGAATATCTTGAGTGCGATCTACAACTTGATTGAAGTAAGATTTGATTTGATCGTCATTTTTTAAA
>CACBMD010000018.1:0-22500 GCA_902539895.1 uncultured SAR116 cluster alpha proteobacterium | reverse complement strand
CTGACTTAGACGTATCCTCAAGAACTTCGGTTTTTGAGGTTTTTTTGTGTTTTAAGCTTGATAACGGCTTGGTTATACTAACAATCGTACCAACCATAAGAAAGTGAAAAAACTATGCTAACCTTCGGTGATTCCAAAATTTAAAATTTTAATTTTTCATTTTAAAAGACAACTTTTTAGGCATTTTAGGTCTTTAATTTAATAATTGATAAATACTTCGTAAATAATCTTGATGTAGGTTTTTTAAGGATTATTCTACTTAAATTGTATTATTAGGAAACTAAGTATGACTTATTTTACAAAAACATATGACGAGGCTTTTATAAATGAAAACTCTGTAAGGACCAATTACAAAAAGTTTATCAGTTGGTATAAAAATCAGGATAATGATGAATTAACAAAAATAAATTCTGATGCAATGAAATTTTTTGAAAATACAGGTGTATCATTTAAAGTTTATTCTAATGACAAAAAAGAAAATCTAATACCGTTTGATATAATCCCAAGAATAATCAACTCCAAGGAATGGGATAAATTGGTTAAAGGGATAACACAAAGAGTTTTAGCTATTAATTTTTTTCTCACTGATATATATGGCCAACAAGAGATAATAAAACATGGTGTGATACCTGTTGATCTAATTCAAAATAATACTGCGTTTTTGAAGCAGATGATAGGATTTACTCCTCCAAACAAAACATACAATCATATCTCTGGCATAGATTTAATTAAAACAAATTCAGATAATTTTTATGTATTAGAGGATAATGTTAGAGTACCGTCTGGAGCTTCTTATATGATAGAGAATAGAGATACCATGATAAAATTATTTCCTGAGCTAATCTCAAAATATAAAGTATCTGAAAATAGAAACTATGCCAAATACTTATCTGAAATTTTAAAGAAGTCCTCACCAAAAACATCAAAAATAAACCCAAACATAGTTTTGCTAACTCCTGGAATATATAATTCTGCGTTTTTTGAACATGCATTTTTAGCAGATAAGCTTGGTGTTGAATTAGTAGAAGGAAAGGATCTTCGTGTAATTAATAAATATTTAAACATGAAAACCATAAATGGTTGGAAAAGAGTAGATGTAATTTATAGAAGAATAGATGATATCTTTTTAGATCCATTATCATTTAAAGAAGATAGTTTTTTAGGTGTTCCAGGTTTAATGGAGGTATACAGAAATAAAAACGTTACAATCGCAAATGCTCCTGGTACAGGAATTTCGGATGACAAATCAATTTATTCTTATATTCCTGACATAATTAAATTTTATTTGGGTCAAAAACCAATTTTAAAAAATGTAAAAACATTCAAGTGCCGTATAAAAGATGAATTGAAATATGTATTAGACAATTTAAATAAATTAGTCGTTAAGGAAGTTCACGGCTCAGGTGGTCATGGGATGCTAGTAGGGCCACTAGCAAGCAAAACTGAAATATCAAAATTTAAAAATAAAATTAAAAAAAATCCTTACAGTTATATTGCTCAACCAACTTTATCTCTATCTACATGTCCTATTTATACAAAAAAAGGTCTAACTCCAAGACATGTTGATCTTAGGTGTTTTGCATTATTAGCACAAGAAAAGGTTACAGTTATAGGTGGTGGCCTTACCAGAGTTGCTTTAAAGAAAGGTTCTCTTGTTGTTAACTCTAGTCAAGGTGGTGGTACTAAGGATACTTGGATATTGAGTTCATAATGCTAGGAAGTACAGCCGACTCTTTATTTTGGATGTTTAGATATATTGAGAGAGTTGAAAATACATTGTGTATGATTGAGAGTGGTTTCCAATTGTATCTTTTATCGTCTAGTAATTTGAATAATGAATGGGATGCAATTTTAAGGACTAATTCTATAAGACATCATTTTTTAAAGAAAAATAACTCTTTAGATAGTCTTAATATAATTAACTTCATGTTAAAAGATCCCAAGAATTTTAATAATATTTTAATACTTTTTGAGAAAGCTAGAGAAAATGCAAGAAGATCAAGAGTATCAATTACATCGGAGGTTTGGGAGGCCATAAACACTTGTTGGTTATATTTAAATGAAGAACTCAATAAAAAAATAAATGAAAGTAAAATTCAAACAATCATAAAAAATACAAGAGAAAAAATTGCTCTGATTTTTGGCTTTTTAGAAAGAAGCATGTTGAAAAATGAAATTTTAAATTTCTGCTATTTAGGAACATTTATTGAGAGATTTGATAATACCGTAAGAATTTTGAATACAAGATATTATCTTCTATTAGACGAAAAAAAAATAAGATTTGAAGGTTACGATAATTTTCAATTAGAAATGATTTTGAGAAGTATTTCTTCATACAGATCATTTATGTGGAAAAATCAAAATGAAATTAAAGCTAATAAAGTCTCTTATTTTTTAATATCAGATAAAGATATGCCTAAATCACTAATGTTTTGTGTTAACGAAACTATTAAAAATTTAAGGTCAATTCATAAAAAAAACTTTCCAAAAAATAAAAGTTACCAAAACGCTCTAAGTATTCAAAAAAAAATTAAACAAAAAAGTAGAAATTTTAATAATTATTCATTTTTAAATAGTCTATTTAAATTAAATATGACATTAGCTGCAAATATAGAGGAAGAATTTAATTTCCAGTAATAGTATGTTTTTAAAAATAACACAAAAAATTATATATGAAATTGATGGAACGATTAATTTTGGGTTTAATAAGCTACTTTTAACCCCTCAAAGTAATGAAAGTCAAAAAATTTTAGATTGGAAAATTAATATTGAAGGTGGAAGTAAGGAACTTAATTCTATAGATCAATTTGGTAACCTAATAGATTTGGTCAGTATACAAAATAACTCTAAAAAAATTGAATATAATATTTTTGGTAAGGTTGAAACAAAGTCTAACTTTGGATTAAAAGAAATTTCAAAAAAAGATCTTCCACTTTGGTGTTACATTGATAAAACTTACCTTACGAAACCTGGTGAATATCTATCAAAGTTTTACAAAGAAAACATTTTGAATTTCAAGGATTTGATAGGAAGTCTTCATGAACTCTCATTTAAAATAAAATCTAAAATTAAATATAAAAAAGGAAAAACAGATTATAAAACGACAGCTGAGGATGCATTTAAAAAAGGGTTTGGTGTTTGTCAGGATCACACTCATATATTTTTATCTATAGTCCGAATGAATAATCTGCCTTGTAGATATGTTAGTGGATTATTTAAACCCATACAAGATACTCATAATCTTTCCATGCATGCTTGGGCTGAAGTATTTATAGAAAATCTTGGTTGGATAGGTTTTGATATATCTAATGGCATTTCTCCAGACGACAGATATGTAGAAATAGCAAAAGGTTTCGATTATAATGATGTAGTACCTGTAAAAGGTGTTATAAATGGATATTTTATTGAAAATCAAAATTTAGAATTATCAATCGATATTTTAAATCAATAATCAAGGTGCTTAATGACTTATTGTGTAGGATTAAAATTAAATCAAGGTTTAGTATTCATGTCAGATACTTTAACTAACGCGGGAATTGATAATGTTAATACAAATAAAAAAATGTTTTTTTGGTCGAATAAAAACGAAAGAAGTATAGTTTTATTAACTTCTGGAAATTTAGCCACATCCCAAGCTACTATCAATCTCATAAATGAAGCTATAGATAATCCCAATAATGAAAACGATAATATTCTTAAAACTAAATCAATGTTTCAAGTTGCAAGAATTGTTGGAAAAATTTTAAGAAATATATCTAATGAATACTCTTCTGATGGTCAAGTAGGTGAAAATCCATATTCCTCCACATTAATTTTAGGTGGTCAAATTGCAGGCCAAGAACATAGGTTATTTTTAATATATCCTGAGGGTAACTTTATAGAAGCATCTGAAGATCAATCTTTTTTTCAAATTGGAGAAACAAAATATGGCAAACCAATTATTGTTAGAGCACTAGAAAAAGACTCAAACTTCGGTGATGCAATAAAACTACTTTTAGTTTCATTTGATAGTACTATGAAGGCTAATGTTTCAGTAGGCATGCCAATAGATGTCTGTACCTTAAAAAAAGATGATCTTGAATTGAATAATCAAATAAGATTTGAAAAAAATGATCCTTATTTTGAAAAAATATCAAATAGTTGGGGAGAGGCTCTAAAAAAAAGTATAAAAGAGTTACCACCATTTGATTTTAAATAATTTAGATATTGATCCAACATATTTGTCTCTTACCTATGCATGGAACACGTTATTACTTTTAATAAAACTTGCCACTTTTATCTCTTTTTTAGTAAGTTCAACAACTTAAAAAAATGTCAATCTGTACCAACTACTGTACCAACCAGAATAAAGTTAGAAAAACCGTACCAACCACTATACAACCATGTTTAAATAATGGCAAAACTCTGCGGAAAAGAGTCAGGCTCATAACCTGAAGGTCGTAGGTTCAAATCCTACCCCCGCAACCAACTATATCAATAAAATCAATGACTAAGATCACCCTCAAAGACTTCGGTTTTTGGGGTTTTTTGTTGTAATTTTCATTCTTTATACCAACCATCATCCAACCGGTCGTCAGGTTGTCTGTTTATAAATAGAGTTTTATTTTATTTTTTAAATATCAATTATCTCTACTTATATCCGATGCAACAATGAAGTGGCACTGATAAAATAGATTGACTTTTTTCATTTACATTTTGTATTTCTTTGTCGAATTCTTCTTGTTGCTTGTTATTTAAGAGCTGTCGTGCTCTCCCGTAATACATGTCATATATATAACTGTTATTACCTGAAGAAGCTGTAAACCAAAAGGGATATGTAAGAATATTTTTAAAATTTGCCAATTTTATTTTTTCATATAAAGACATATCAGCAACACCTTTTGGTGATACCATTTGAGGTGGTACACTGATAATTTTGTTAACTGAATCTGAAACTTTTATATTCCACCATTGAGGTGCATCTAGTGCTCTAACCACAATTCCAGCAACACCACCAGGTTTAAGAACTCTTTTGATTTCAGCAATTGATTTCTGGGCATCACATTCCTCAAGTACGGTAACTGAGTAAACTGCGTCAAAAAAATTATCTGGAAATGAAATGTTAGTAGCATCACTATAAGACAAATTAAGTTCATTAGGTTTTAAATTTGATCTTGAAGGTTGAGAATTATCCTTAAAAAAAGGATTAACTTTGAAATTTAGATCTTGAGCAATTTTACTACCCTCAGTTAACAAATATTCATTTATATCAACACCAACCAGCGACAAATCTTTTCTAAGTTTTAATACTTGTCTACATAATGAAGCAGGGCCACAACCTAATTCTAAAACTGTACCGTTTTTGGAAATATTCATATTCGATACTAATGTTTCTAACATTGCTTTATAAGTAGGTAACTCTGCTCTATCTTCTAATGAAGGAATTGCCCCAAAATCTTTTCCACCAATTATAACTAGCGTGAAAAAATCAGATAATTTTTGAATTATAGGGTTCCATTGTTTAGCAGATAAAAAAAATGGAAATAGTAAAAGTGGGGGGCCTTCACCAATCACTTTATAAGAAATATTTTCAAATTGTCCTTCTTGATTATTTATATTTACAGAGTAGTTTTCTATATTTAAGCCCTTAAAAAATGAGATTAATGCTTCACATGTTTCACTTGATTTATCTTCACAAATATCAGACCAAGCAAGAGCTTCGTAATTATTCAATTGAATAATTTCTAAATTATTTATTTCATTCTTTAATGTGTTGACTGAGTTAGCCGTAACGCCAAATTCACTTTTTAAGACCATGATTTTTTGGTCAAGTTTTGAAAACTTTTTTGAGTTAACAGTAATTGGGACCACTAAGCTTAAACCTAGGATCTTATCATGATATTCTGAACAAAAATCTTCAATGTCATTTGCACATTGACTAGCAATAAATGTTTTATTTATTTTAAGATGATCCATCAGACCACTTATTTGATGTTTTTTTAACATTATTGTTTCCGCTCGTCCTATTCTTAACCTATTAAAATCTTTGTAAACCTGTTAGGGAATTATTTCGTGACAATGATAGACTGCTATTTTACCATTGCGAAGTGATGCATAAACCATTTTTGTTCGTTTTTCTGGGTTTTCACGATTGGTTACACTATGAAATCCACAAAGTGAATAATTATCCTCGTTAATTACTTTGTAGTCAGATAAAACAGATGTAGTATTTGTTGCCCATACCAATACTTGTTCCAAATTTACATTTTCACAAGTTGGTCGAAATACAAAATCATCTGTCACAATATTTGAAATGTGACTAGCATCACCAGTAGTGAAAGTTTTGTTCCAACCGTCTAAGGCCTCTTTGAAAGTTAATGTTGCTGTCACTATATATTTAAAAGATTAGAATTTTAACAATATTTAATAATTCTATTATTGATTAATTAAAAAACAATGTCAATTTGTGCCAACCACTATGCCAACTGGTCGTCAGTCCTTTTTATTTTGCTTAATCATATTTCATAGTTTCTATATTTTTTGGCATGCTTTATAAGCTCTGTTTTATATTCCTCAGCAGAGTTACAAAAATTTTCAAACTCTAAGAAATAAAACTTTTCATTTGATGATGCAAAGTACCCATTAACTTCAAGTTTCTCCATTTTAGCGTTTTTATCCTTAATACCGTGTTGTGCATTTAAAGTTGAAACTATTGAGTTAGAATGATCATCATTCATATGTTCAATTATTCTATAAGAAGCTTTTGAAAGCCATTCTGGTAAATCATTTTTCTTCATTTAATCTCTTACAAATTAGGATCATCGTTAAATGATCTTTTTAACCATTTTAAAAATACTTTCTCCATTTTTAATGGATTTACACCTAACTGAACCATTGCAAGTCCACCATTAACTGCTTCGCTATAATTTTTAATGAATTCATTCTCAAACTCAAAGCAACCGATTCCTGGGATAACAACTTTGCGGCCTTTGTAATCAGGTATTTTAGATATAAAACTAAACCTATATTTTGCATAACCTAAGTTATTTTCCAACGCATGATCATACATTTCCCAAAAAAAATTTTCACCATCTCGATGAAAATAATCAGATAGCATTATTGATATATTTTTTCTGCCTCTAAAATTTCCATAGATATAATCATGATAACAGCCATCTTTTAAAAACAAATTAGCCAAACTTTCTCCATCGTTTTGGCATATATATTTGGTAAAATTTCTTGTTAAAGTCTCAAACATTAAATGGTCATAACTGATTGATGTAATAAAAAAATTTTTCTTACTATAATTATAAATATTAAAAATGAATTAACTATTCTTTTTTATTATAAAATTGCGATTTCATTTATTTCGATCTTGTAAAAAATTTAAATCTACTTAATCTAAAACTATGCCCGCCTCGATAAATCGTAAAATAGCTGTAATATTTGTAGCCGATGTTGTGGGCTACTCAAAACATATGGAAGTAGATGAAAATGGAACTCTACAAAGCTATAATGCATGCGAAATAATACTTAATAAACTGTTAAAAAAATATAATGGATCAATATTTAATACAGCTGGAGACTCAGTGCTAGCTGAATTTCAAAGTGCGGTAAATGCAGTTGAATGTGGTGTAGAATTCCAGAATGAAATAAAAAAAAGAAATCAGTCTAATAAAACTGAAATGAATTTAGAGTTTCGCATTGGTATAAATATGGGAGATGTAGTTAATAAAGATGGTAATCTTATTGGAGATGGAGTTAATATTGCAGCACGTTTGGAGGCTCTTGCACAACCAAACGGAATAACTATATCCAAAAGTGTATATGATTTTGTGGTTCCTAAAACAAAAATCATATTTAATGATCTTGGCGTTCAAAAAGTAAAACAAAATGAATTTCATGCATTTGATGTACTCTTAGATCCTTCGCAAAGAAGATCTAGCATTACAAGACCAAAGATAAACGTTGTCGCTTTGAGTTCTATTGGGTTATTAGCAGTGTTGCTTTTAGGGTTTTTCTCATTTCAATTCTACAAAAAAAATGAACACTTGAAAGATCCTAGCTTAGAAGACAAACAAGTCGTTCTTGTTCTTCCATTTCAAAATTTAGCAAATTCATCTGAACATAATTTTATATCAGAGAGTATGCTTGATCTATTTGTAGGTGGTTTGTCAGGTTATGAAAATTTAAAAGTACTTTCTAAGAATACCAGTCTGTTAGTAGCAAAAAAAAATCTGCAAAAAAAAGAATTAATTAATAGTTATAACGTAAGATACCTACTGAGTGGTTCTGTAACGGTTTTTGGAAAAAATATGAGAACGAATATTGAAATTCGTGATATAAAAAACAATCAAATACTTCTTTCACAATTAAAAAATTCTAAAACTGATGACTTATTTAAAGTTCAAGATGAATTGGTGCTCTCAGTTCTTTCTAAATTCAATCTTGAAGAGGATAAAATTCGTGTGTCAAATGACGATATTGAAACAATAGAAGAATTAAGACTTCTTCAATTTGCTGCAAAAGAAAGAGAAAAGTGGTCCAAAGAAGGTTATTTTGATTATGAAAAAGCCTTAGACAAGCTATATAAAATTAATCCAAATGGATATGCGCATAATTTAAGTCAGGCATGGAAACATCATTACAAATTTAGACTCGGTTTTTGTAAACCAAAAAGTAATAAAGCATCAAAAAAAGAACGAAGAGCAGCGTCAACTGCATGCTTCATAAAAGCAATGGAATTTGCAACTAAAGCAATTGAAATAAATCCTGATAAAGCGGATGCATATTTAGCACAAGGTTATTTTTTAGCTTCGGCGCATATCTTAAATCGTGATGGAGAAAGAGCCAATGAATGGGGTGGACTTAAAAAAGCTGGAGAATTTGCTGAAAAAGGTTATAGCCTGATAAACAATAATTCTTATCAATATGGACTTGCAGGAGAAGTATTTACACTTTGTAACAAGTTTGAAAAAGCAACTGCTTCTTTTAAAAAATTATTTGAGTTAGATGATAATCCCTCAGATACATTCACTTCATTTTATATGCAGGCAAGTTTTTTAAATAACGATCTAAAGAAAGTAAAACAACTTGCAAAAAAAATTATATTAGATAGGAAGAATTCTGATGAAATTGACAACTGCAAAAGTCCTTTTTGTGGAAATGCAGGATATGCAAATGTATTTCTTTTATACGTTTATGAACAAGAAAAAGACACAGAAAATCAGAAAAAATATTTACGAGAATACAATCAATTGAAAAATAAATATACAAAAGCTATGTTTACAGGTAGGACAAACCCAGCTAATTTTATATGGTCTAAACAATTTAAGAAAATTATCGAAGTAATGGATACTTTAGGATGGCATGAATAGTTGTTGTAAATTTTTAATGCTTCTTATTTTTTCTAACTCTTCCAATAACCATCGTATTGATAGGTATTCAAAATAAACTATTGGTTCGTTAGGCACTACATTTTAAACTAAAGTTCATAATTGTAACGGTTTAGCTATAGATTAAAGGAAAATTAATTTTTATAGCTAAACTTACAGCTAAACATAACAAAAAACCCTTGAAATCCCAAAAAACGTCAGTCTCATAACCTGAAGGTCGTAGGTTCAAATCCTACCCCCGCAACCAACTATAAAAAAAAATCAATGACTTAGGTTGCCCTCAAAAACTTCTGTTGTTGGGGTTTTTTATACCATTAATCATATCTACTGGACACCAGATTTTTTTTTAATTTTTGATAAAGTCTAGATGATAATAAATTAGAAAAAACTACGAATAAAATAAAATAACTATTAAATATTAACCATAAAACTAAAAAATAAAAATAAAAATCATTTACAAATTTTACTTCTATTTTACTCATTAACAAAATTGAACTTGTAAGAAGTGTTCCAAATAAAAAAAAGATATTAGTTTTTTTAAAGGCAACATTTCGCATTGGGTGAATAACTCTAAATGGAACAAACTTAAGTAATATAAATAATAGGATGATAAAGAAGTTTATCCATTGACTAAAACTCAAAATTTCTAAGTATAATAAAATTATATTCCAAATAGAAGGAAATCCTATGTACGAAAATGATGTGTCAACTAACTTGGTATTTACATAAGAATAAAGAGAAACACATATGATGAAAATTGGTATGATTATTGTGAAGTCAGGAGGCAAATAATTAAACTTATACATCATTATACAAGGTATAAAAATATAATTTATGTAATCAATTATTGTATCTAGAGTCTTTCCGTCAATATTTGGAAAAATTATATCTGTTTTGTATTTTCGAGCTAAGGTTCCATCAACAATGTCAACTAGCAATGCAATACCCAAAAACATAAAAGTTAATAATTTGTAACCCTCAATAACGGATATTAATGCCATAAAGCTAAATATTATTCCAGAACCAGTAAAGATATGCACTAAACAAGCAGGAATTTTTTGGACATTTTTCATTAACAAACTACTAAACTAGAATTACTAGAAGGTATTATTGGTAAATAATATTTGTAAAATTGATATAATCTTAACCTTATAAATTACAACACATCATTCTAAAAATTTAATTCATTGAAAATTTTTATTGAAATAATATATACATAAAATGAAAACAATAATTACGTTAATCTTTATCTTAATGTTTAATCCTTCTTATGGTGAATTTTTCCAAGACATATCTGCCTCAATCAAAAACAATCAAAAAAGATTAAGTTATGGGGTTTCTGTAACTGATTTTAATAAAGATGGAAAGTTTGAGTTCGTTGTTACAGGATTTAAATTTCCTAATTTGATTTTATCCCACAAGAATGGCTTTTTAGAAAATATTAATACAAATAATTTGTTTGCTGACCAGGCTAGATCCACGATTGGGGTAGCTGCATGCGATATTGATAATGATGGTTTTGAAGAATTATATTTTCTTAATACCGATACATATAGTGGCCAAAAACAGTTTTCTGATCGATTACTTGATAATAACAAAGATATAATAGATTTATTTCAACTTGATAAAAACTTTAAATCTTTAAATTTAACAGCTGGAAGGTCAGTTGTGTGTGTAGATCGAAATGGTGATGGTAAGTATGGAATTTATGTTGCTAATTATGGTGGCCCAACCCGTTTTTATGAACTAAAAAAAGGAAGCATCGTAGACCAAGCACCGTTACTAAACATAAACAGAATTACTGGTGGAAGAGCAGTTATTGCAGGCCACATCTTAAGTAATTATATGGATATTTTTGCAGCAAATGAGACAGGACCAAACTTTCTTTATGTAAATGAAAATGGCACATTTAAAGATGTTGCAGAAAGCCTGGGTGTTGAAGATACATTTGAAAATGGTCGCGGTACGACGCTTACTGATTTTTTATATAGAGGTAAATTAGATATTGTTAGTGGTAATTGGAATGGTGAACACAGAATTTTTTTAAATAACAGAAACAAGTTTAAAGACATTGCTAATTCTGAATTCAAAATTCCATCAAGAGTAAGAACTATAATTTCAGCCGATTTTGATAATGATGGTTTTGATGAAATTTTTGTAAACAATATTGGAGAGCCCAATAAACTTTTTAAAATCTTAAGTGATGGAGAATTAAAACAAATTCAACTAGGTAACGGACTAGAACCTTTAGGATTAGGTACAGGTGCAGCTGTAGCAGATATAGACAACGATGGCATTCTTGAATTGCTAGTTTCACATGGTGAATCAGGGTTGCAACCACTTTCTTTATTTAAAGCAAATATCAAAAAATCTTTCAACTTTTTAAGAATTTTACCAAAAACACCCTACAATGCACCAGCTAGAGGAGCTACTGTAATACTTAATACTAACATGAGAAATCACGCAAAAACCATTGATGCTGGGTCCGGTTATTTATGCCAGATGGAGCCCGTTGCTCATTACGGACTAAGAAATGGAGAAAAAGTTAATAGTGTTACAATTAGATGGACTGACGGATCGTCAGATAATTTTAATATAAATCAACTTAATAAAACTTATGTTTTTCGAAAAGGTATTTAGATTGGTTTTAAGACTTACCCCTCATTTCATCTTATCTTTATTATTTATTATTACAAATGTAGTCGTTTCTTCAGCAAATGATAACAAAGGTAAATATTATCAAAGTCTATCTAAAGACTGGCGGTCAATTTTTCCAGATGGAAACAGAAATGCAGCTGGACCAAAATTTTATAAACATATTTCAGATAAATATAAGAATTTTTCAGAGTTTAAAGAATTTAACAAACATTATTGTGCTGTTTCAGGATCTTTGATTGCAGAAAATTCAACACCACAATTTATAAATATAAAAGAAGATATAACTGAAAAAGAAGTTTGTGGTTACTACTACAAATGCTGTTGGCCTTGTGTATGTGACTTAATGAAATACGCTAAAGTTAAAAAGATAACAAGGGAATTTAAAGAAGGTAACAAGGTTGTATACGCATTAGTTATAGATAATCCATGTATAAAGAATGATTTTCCTAAAAAAGTTAACAGGAATTATTTTTGTAAGGGTAATCAATTAGACGATAAACAAGTGGAAATACAAGATGGTAAATTAATAATTGGAATGTTACATGAAGCAAAATATTGTGAGCCTTCTGATTTAAGAAAGATATATGCTAATAAGATAACAGGAAGATTTTGTCCATATAGAAATAGTACTCCCATTGATGAATTAAAATCTGGTATGGGGGATGTGTTTATAAAGTTAGCAAGATAATAGCTATTTCTTCTTACTCTTCCAAGTCCACTATATTAATAGGTATTTTAAAATTCAAATTTTATCTTCGTAAGACAGTTTCCACATAGAAACACCCAATACTTGATTTCATAGTATCTAAAACGTTACAAAATGACTTTATATGTATAGCATTTAAAAAGTTGTTTTGTTCTTATTCTAGGCATTGGTGATTAGAATTTTTCAACTACATATTTACTTATATTAATTTTACTATAGCCTAAGTAGGAAAATGAGTACTTTTTCTTTTTATACATATTTGTCTTATTAAATAATTATAGTTTACAACCCACTATTCGATTTTAAGTATTATACAAATGAAAGATTTTCAAAAATTAGATGATTTTTTAGACTTTGGCTGGACACAAATTTATCGTGGTAAGGCTGATAAAAAATCGCCCGCAAGACATCCTACCTTTGTGACATCAAGTGCTGATGGTTTCCCGAATGCTCGTACTTTAGTGATGAGACGGTGTGATCAAAAAAATAATCAGATAGAATTCCATACTGACAACGAATCTTCAAAAATGTTTGCACTCAAGGAGAACCCTCGGGCTGGAATTCACATTTGGTTGCCAAAAGTGCAATTACAAATTCAGATGGATGTTATTGTTGAAGTGAAGGTTGGAGACATTACCATTAAAAACTGGAGAAATGTTCCAACTTACTCTAGGGTTGCTTATGGAACTATTCCTAACCCTGGTAGTGTCATTGAAGGTCCCTTTGACTATGATCATGCGCCAGATCAGAAACGTTTTGCTGTATTATTATGTGATATACAATCAATTCAACTACTGCTTCTGGGTGTAAAACATATTCGTGCTCATTATAAAAAGACAACAAATTGGCAAGGTGAGTGGCTCTCACCTTAGCTTGTAACTTTATTAAAATTTACACTATTTACAAGCAAAACAATTTCTTAGTCTACTTCACAAATATTTATAATTTTTCATAATTTAAGTACCCAATTAATTTACTTTTTATATGTTTTAAATTAAATTTATACTAGTCTGTTAATAATTTAAACTTTTGGAAAAATCTTGATACCGAACTTAACAATAAATGCATTAGAGCAGGGATTAGGTCATTTTGGAGTTTCGTCCAAAAACAATAAAACAGTGCATGTAGACACTCTAGGTGTAAAAATTGATAACATACAATCCACACTTACTTGTTTTGTAATAAATTCTGAGTGTAAAAATGTTTTGCAATATTTAAGTGAGTCTGGAAGGGTTAGTTTTTTTGTTGGTATGATAAGTCATGAAGCTTATAATTTTAAAGGCCAATTTGTCTTCTCAGAAAAATTAAATAATGAAGATCTTAAAATATCAGAAAATTATAGAAATAATGTTATTGATGTTATCACTAGTGTGGGTTTGTCAAAAGATGCTGCTTTAGATAAATTTGGGAAAGTGCCAGACCTTGGCATAACTTTTAAAGTTGATAAAGTCTATATTCAAACACCAGGCCCAGATGCTGGTAAAGAAATAACTAATAGTGAAACCAAATGATTAAAGATAAGCACATGCCAGCATTACAAGGAATGTTTCCAAGTTGGATTACAAGTTGTTCATCTGAAGGTGAACCAAATACTACTGTGATATCCCAGATATGGTATGTAGATGAAAACCATGTAGCTCTCTCATTTCAGTTTTTTAATAAGACAAAGAAAAATATTTCTGAAAATCCATATGCCTATGCAACAATTTCAGATCCTAGCACATTAAAACAATACAACTTAGAACTGAAATTTGATCATGAAGAGACCGAAGGTGAATTATTTGATGAAATGGATATGAAATTACAAGCTATAGCGTCTATGACGGGTATGACAGGTATCTTTAAATTAAGAGCAGCTGATGTTTATAAAGTTATATCAATAAGTGAGTAGTTTTAATTAAATTTTTTTTAAATTATGAAGTATGTCAGTTTGCATGGATAAAATTTCACAATCTAAAAATGAATTAGAAAATATTAAAAGTCTTCTTGATAGAAAATCAAAAGAAATCGAAATAATCAAACAAATTTCTAATCAAATAAATAAATCTCTCGATTTAAACTTAATTGCTTCTTCAATGCTATCATTAATGAATGAATTTTTTGGATTTAAACATTCTATGATTTTATTAGTTTCTGAAAATAAAAAACATCTCAACGTTTTAGAAACTTATGGATATGAAAAAAGAGGGATTGGTGCAAAAGTTGAGTTTGGTGTTGGAGTAATTGGCATAGTTGCTGAAAAGAAAAAACTCATGAGAATGGCAAATTTAGGAATGCAGAGAAGTTACATGCAAGCAATTCGTGAACAAGTTCAAATTACTAATATAAATAAATTACAGGACAAAGTTGAATTGCCAGGTCTCAAAAACGCGGAAAGTCAGGTTGCAATACCAATGCTTATAGATAATGAGCTCGTTGGTGTATTTTCTGTTGAAAGTGAAAAAATGAACATTTTCGATAAATCTGATGAAATTTTGATTGGAATATTAGCAAATCAAACTGCTAGTGCTTTAGAAAATGCAAGGCTTTATCAACTTGAGCAAAAAAGATTAAAAGAATTAAATAAAGCTCATCAAGAACTAGAGAGTTTAAACATAAATCTCGAAAAAAAGGTTGAGGAAAGAACTTCTGAATTGAAAACACTCTCAGAAAAGTTGTCAAAATACTTTTCACCTCAAGTTTATGAGTCAATATTTTCAGGCAAACTAGACGTAAAGGTCCAAACAAAGCGAAAACCTTTGACAGTCTTTTTCTCAGATTTGCAAGGTTTTACAGAATTAACTGAAAGATTAGAACCTGAGGTTTTAACAGAACTTCTAACCCAATATCTAACAAAAATGTCTAATGTTGCTATTAAATGGGGTGGTACAATAGACAAATTTATTGGTGATGCGATTTTAGTTTTTTTTGGAGACCCTAATTCAAGGGGAGACAAAGAAGATGCAATAGCGTGTGTTTCGATGGCAATGGACATGTTAGAAGAACTCAACAAGCTTAGAATCTCGTGGAGAAAAAAAGGATTAGCAAAACCTTTAAATGCGCGAATGGGAATCCATACTGGAGTGTGTACAGTTGGTAATTTTGGTTCTGAAGATAGACTAGACTACACGATTATTGGCAACGGTGTAAACTTAGCATCTAGGCTTGAGGCAAGAGCTGGTATTAACAAAATTTTATTGTCAGAAGACACATATTTATTAATTCGAAATAAAATTATCTGTGAAAAAAAAGAGGCTATTAATGTGAAAGGTATTTCTTATCCGGTTCAAACATATGAAGTTGTAAAATTTTCGCAGGAAAATGATAACTTGATTGAAAGAAATATTCCGGGTTTGTCTTTATCTATTGATAAGTCAGAAATTGAAGATAATAAAATTGCAATTAAGGTCGTTTCTGAAGTTTTGAAGGATTTAAAATCAAAGTCTTAACTTCAAGTAGCTATAAATTGATTGTTTCATTATCTAATTTTAATGGATTTAAATTTTAATATCATAAATTGATTACGCT
Source organism: uncultured SAR116 cluster alpha proteobacterium (assembly GCA_902539895.1). Lineage (GTDB taxonomy): Bacteria > Pseudomonadota > Alphaproteobacteria > Puniceispirillales > Marisalimonadaceae > Marisalimonas. The sequence goes on along the minus strand of CACBMD010000018.1, from coordinate 6,255 downwards.
GCTCATTCAGAAGTATATTTGTAAATTACAAATTTAAATTACGCTCGTTAAAATTGTCATTTTAATCATTTTTACAAAGTGGTTTAACAACTTCAAAATTATCCCCTTCGGTGTCAAATACATATATTTGTTTTTTTCTAATACCTTTAAAGTTCTTACTTTGAACTAATACTCCCAAGGATTTGTCGGATTGAGAAAAATAGTTAAATGTTTTAATAATTGGTTCATTAAAGTACATTTTTTCTTTGTTTTGATAATTAAATTTTTGAAAAAATTTTAAAATATTTATATTTAGATCTTTATTATTCGGAAAAGGTATATCTTGAAACCAAACTGGTTTTCCTTTTATACAAGTTGACTTGGTTGGAATTGGGCCATTAATTATTCTGTAATATTTGACCCAACTAATTTTAACTTTGTTTACCTTATTTCCAAACCATAGCAGACATTTTCTATAGTCTTTAGTTTCACAGTTTCTTGTTTTAAAAAAAAAATTTGAAATTTTAAATTCTTTTATTGGTTTAGTACAAGTCTTGCCTAAACAAAGTTTGTCAATATCAATAGTATTATTTTGAGCAAAAGAATTATTTGATAACACAAAAATTATCATTAATAATAAGATTTTTATCATTGAAAAATATTTCTTATTTTCTTTGTCCGTATATTTCTCCTTTTTTCCAATTGTTTACATATTCTTCTATCGATAATGTCCATCCATTTTCCATATTTTCATCAAAATATTCAAATAATATTCCATCAGGTGCATACATTGACAATAGGACAGTTCCCCCATCTTCGCCTCCACGCTCATCATGTGGAAGTGCGTCAGCACCTGCTATAGCATAATCTCCTTTTTTTCTCACAATAGATTTTTTGGATCCGTCTGATTGCCATTCAGTTAAGTGTTGTTCACCTTCTAAAACCATTGTTAATGTTGAAGCTACATGTCTATGTCGTCTACAGTGACTTAAATTAGCATACCTTAATAGCATATCAAGGCGCCCTAATTTAATGTCATATCCTAGAAGACTATAATCAAAGTCAACTTTAAACTCCTTATTTTCTGGAACTTTAACATTTCGCCATTCTACTAGTTTTGGATCAAAACTCTTAGATATCATATTCATAAGTACTCTTCCTTTTATAATTAAAAAATTAATTTTTATTAAATGATAGTATTAAAGTTTATTAGATTATTAAACAATGATACTTATTTTGATGCATTAATTTAAATAATTCAAATACGATTTTTCATTTTTTTATATATTTTTCAAGTGCATTTACAACATCATCATTAGCTCTTACAGTAACGTCCTTATATGGAAATTTATTGTCCTCTACATCTTTAACATAATTTTTGAAAGCATTTATTCTGGTTTGTTGTAACTTTTGTTTTAACTCATAAAGATCAGCATACTGCTTTGAATGACGTGGATATGGTCCTTTAGTGTTACCTAAAATATCTTCTGCAAATAAAAATTGTATGTCTCCAACACCACTTCCTAGAGATGATGTAATTAATGAAGTTTGTGGAGATAGAATAGCCATGATATTTTCTGGTATAACTTCGACTTCAACAGCCCATACACCTATATTTTCAAGAATTTTAATTTCGTCATAAAGTTTTTTAGCTTGTTCTACTGTTTTTCCTACTGCCTTAAAGCCCCCTGTCCAAGTACTTCGTCTAGGAACAAGTCCTATATGACCTTCAGTCGGTATACCTGCATGAGCGACAGCTTCAATAAATTTTACACCCCATGTTCCGCATATTACGGAATCGGCTCCAAGTTCCATCGCATCAAAAGATAATCTTAAGGCATCATATTCGGATTTAGCAGACTGCATCGGAAGTGCAAAACTCATAAATGTATTTGGAGCAGCAGCTCTTAAAGCTTTTGAAATCTCAGGTCTTTCTGGATTATGCCTTATATTAAGTGTCTCAATGCCTGCAGTCTCAGCAGCTTCAGCTTCTTCTTCTGAAAAAGGAATTGTTTTCGTAAGTTGACGTTTACCTTTGTATGATTGAATGTCTGCAACAGTAAAATTTCTTACACTATATTCTCCAGAAACAGTCATTACCTTCTTAGTATTTTTTATTTTCATTTTTTCTTACACACTACTAAAATTAAAATTCAATTAAGCACATTAAGGTTTAATTGAATCAAGTTACTTTGCTAGTAAATTTCTAAGTAATAAACTTTTTTATTTTTGATCATAATAAACTCACAAATTTATGAAATGATGAAAGTTGAACAACCGCGATTTAAGAATAAATATTTTAAATTAACCTTAGACCATCCTTACAAAAAAAGTGCACATATTTAGAGATAAATTTCAAGCCAATCTTCTCATTTAGAACAACTTTAATGTCTGGGTCTATTTTTACTATAATTAGCTTATTATTAATTCCACAATCAACATAAACGTATTGTTCAGAACCTAAGTATTCACAAAATTTTACATGCCCACTCAATATATTTTTTTCAGATTTGCATATTTCTATATTATCTGGTCTTATTCCTAGTTTAAATATACTCTCTTTTTTTGTTTTAATATTAGTTTTTTTATTTTTATCTAAATAAATATATCCCTCTTTTTTAATGCAGTCTAAAATATTCATTTTTGGTGTACCAATAAATTCTGCAACAAATAAATTCTTTGGATAATTGTAAAGTTTGTGTGGAGAACCAATTTGAATAATTTTTCCTTCATTAAGAACAACTATCTTATCTGCGAGTGTCATGGCTTCAACCTGGTCATGAGTAACATAAATTGTGGTAACTCCAAGTTCTTTATGCAATTTTGAGATTTCCAAACGCATTTCAACTCTCAGTGCTGCATCTAGATTAGAAAGTGGTTCATCAAATAAGAAAGCTTTAGGTTTCCTAATAATTGCTCTTCCAATTGCAACTCTTTGTTTTTGTCCTCCAGATAGTTGTTTAGGCAGTCTGTGTAGCAGATCTTCTAGTTGAAGAATTTTTGCAACCTCTTCAACTTTTGTTTTTAAAATATCACTCTTCACGCCTGAGGTTTTCAAAGAAAAACCTATGTTATCAAAAACATTCATATGGGGATACAGAGCATAAGATTGAAAAACCATTGACAGTCCTCGGTCATATGGAATTTTGTCTGTCACATCCAAATCGTCAATTAAAACAGTTCCTTCATTTAAATCTTCTAGACCAGAGATGATTCTTAAAAGTGTTGATTTTCCACATCCTGAAGGACCTACAAAAACAATGAATTCTCCATCTTTAATGTTTAGGTCAACATTTTTAATTACTTGATTACTGGAAAACCATTTTGAAATGTTTTGTAAAATAATAGAAGCCATTATGTGCTCACTAATTGTTTGTAAACTTTAAATTAGAACTATCTCTTCCAAGTGCTAATAAAATTGCAGCAGTCCATGAGAAGTTTTGTCCACCAAGACCTTTTCCTGTATGTGGATTAAAATATTCATACATACCACCAACCTCTATAAGTTTAATAGTATCATCCTTAATTCTTTTGGCTAGTGAGTATTCTCCTTCATTTTCTAAACCATATGAAATCATATAATTCATTATTGACCAAACTGGACCTCTCCAATATCTTTCACTCTCGAATTTTTTATGTGTTGGATCGACGCTTGGCATTCCATAAACACAATTATCTAAAATTCTCTCACAATGCTTAATGGTATAATTTTTTTGTTTATCTGTACCTGTACCAGCATATAAGCAAAGCATTGATGCGTTAGTTATAGCATCGCAGAATTGATTACTTCTCATGTCAAATGCAGTGAATGCTTTTATTTTATCATTCCAAAATCTTTGGCAACCTTCCTCAAGTTTATTTATCCAACTCTCAATCTTATTTACTTTATTTCTATGTTTAAACAACTTCGCTAAAGATAAAAGATCTTTATTTGCCTTTAAAAAAATAAAATTTATTCCTGGATCAATTGCCAAGAAAGGACCCTCATCATACATTTTTTTTGGGTCCCAATTACAGTTTCTTCCATATTGGACTATAGACATAAATTTATCATAATCTTTATTTGTAGGTCTCTGAGATATTTCTACATGTGATGTATCGCATCTAATATAATCTTCAAAATTATCTGGAACATTGACATTTTCTAAACCTAAGTCCCAATCAGGACAATTATCCCTTCCAGACTCCCATGGGTGAATTATGCTAATAAAACCTTCATTATTTGGATCTCTTGCAGAAAAAAACCACTCGTGATATGCTAATAAAGAATTAAAAAGACTTTTACCTTTCTGTAAATCATAATTATTTCCATTATTTACCATATCCCATATTATACTCGCCAACACTGGTGGTTGAGAGTGACAACTAGTATTAGCATTTGATTTGATTTGCCAATGATTTGGACCAGGAAAATAATTTGGATTATTTTCGTGAAAAATTATGTGAGGGATCATTCCATTTTTCCATTGTGCTTTAATCAGCAAAATTAGTTCTTGCCATGCTCTTATTTTGTTATAAGTAGAAATACCTAAAGCTGTAAAAGCAGAGTCCCAATTCCATTGGTGTGGATAAAGTTTAGATGTTGGAACAGTAAAACCACCACGATCATTTTTGGTTATAATTTCAACTGCTTTTTGAAATCTTTCTCCAATCACTATCCTTTAACCCCACCCGCTGAAAGACCAGATATCAAAAATTTTTCTAAATAAAGAAAAATTATCATCACAGGAATTGTTGCTATTACTGCCCCTGCCATTAGGTGCTGTTGTGGAATTTCTGAAGAGTTTAAAGACATGATGCCTCTAGATAATGTAAATATATTAGGATCATCCAAAAACATGAACGCAATTAAGAATTCATTCCAAGCAATCATAAATACATATAATCCAACACTAACAATAGCCGGTTTAGATAAAGGTATAGCTATTTTTAAAATTATTTGAATACGAGAAAGACCATCTATTAACGCAGCATCATCAATTTCGCTTGATAATGCGCTGAAGTAACCTCTTAGCATATAAAGCGCAACAGGAATTGTAGTTGCTGGGTAAACAAGTATTAGACCAAATAAAGAATTTCTTAAGCCTATATAAGAAAAAATTGCATAGAGTGGAATAATTAAAACTATAGAAGGAATTAAGTAGATTAAAATTACAGTACCTGAAAAAATTTTTTTGTTGGGTATCCTTAATCTAGCAAGTGCATAAGCCCCAGGAATTGAAAAAAATAAAGTTATAATTACTGTTGTGCAGGATACAATGAAAGAATTAATTAAAAACAAATGAAAATTGAAATTAGTAAACAATTCGATGTAAGAATTAAATAGAGTTTTAAAATCGGTATTTAAATTAACAGACAAATCCAGAGGGTTTAAAATCAAGCTTTGTTGATTTTTTAAACTTGTCATAATCATAATATAAAAGGGAATTAAGGTTATTAAAATTAATATAATTAAACCTATTCCCCACATGAATTTTATAAAAAAACTTTCAATATCATGTTTTGACAATTTTCCAGAACTTAAATTATATAAAGAATGGTTCAAACTTACCCATATACAAAATGAAGTTAATAAAATTAACACAAATATTATTATTTGATTTTCGTCTTCTGCTTGATATGGGTTTCCTAAGTGAGAAATAAAAATAAGAAAAGTAACTATAATTATTGCGGCAAGATGGAATTTTATGGATAAAAATTTTTGACTTTTGATATACATAATTCCTGCTAATGGCCCAATAATCATGATTTGACTTAATTCTAAACTTAATGGAGTTCCAAGGGTTAAAATCCCAACTATGGTAAAAAAGATTTGCCAAAATATACCCCATATCCCTCCAGACAAAATTGAAAAAAATAAGCCATATTTCCAAAACATTTTAAAATGTTTCCTTTTTTGAATATCTCATAAAAAGTAAAGAGAATGTAAGCAGAAATATAAAAATTATTACTGCCACGGCTGCTCCTGCTCCAAGATTGGAAATTGCAAATGCTTGTTCATAAACATTTACAGTGAAGGTTCTTGTTCCTGCATTTCCGCCAGTCAATAAGAAAATGTCATCAAATTTATTAAAGGTCCATATGAATCTTAGTAAAAATAAAATAGACATAATACCAATTAAAAATGGAAGTGAAATATAAATGAATTGTTGGAATGGTGACGCCCCATCCATTTTGGCAGCGTCATATACTTCTTCAGGAAACGACTGCATACGAGCAAGAATAAATAAAAAAGAAAGAGGAAAATACCTCCAAATTTCAAAAGCTATGACCATT
>CACBMD010000017.1 GCA_902539895.1 uncultured SAR116 cluster alpha proteobacterium | reverse complement strand
CTCTTTTTCAATACCATTGAGTTGGCAGCTTTTCCTATTTCTTTTATACATTCAGCAGCTTTAGAAAAATGTAAAGAATTCGACAAAAAACCATGTATCTGACCGGGATATAATTTATATGTCACTTTATTACCAAACCTTTTTAATCTATTTGTATAAGCCATTCCTTCATCCACCAAAGGATCCAGCCCAGCCGCAAATATAAATGTTTCAGGTAAATTATATAGATCCTTAGCAAAAAGCGGTGAAGCTTCCCATTTAACTGCATCTTTACTTGAATTAAGGTAATGTTTAACAAAATAGTCCATAGTATCAAAAGTTAAAGTCATACCTTCTAGAAAAATATCCATAGATCTCATTGTTAACGTTAGATCTACACAAGGATATACCAATATCTGGCCTCTTATCGGAATTACCTGTTTGTCCCTTGAGTTAATAGCCAAAACAGTTGCTAAATTACCACCAGCGCTATCCCCACATACGAAAATATTTTCAAGATCAATAAAAAATTCATTTTCAAAATTTACAAGGCTATTTAGAACATCCTTAACCTCTTCTACTGCATAGGGGAACTTATGTTCTGGAGACAAACTATAATCCACTGCCACAACAATCATTTGAGACTCTAAGCAAATTGATCTGCAGGTAAAGTCATGTGTATCTAAATCCCCCATGACGAAACCACCTCCATGAAAAAATACTATAGTTGGAACTTTAGTTTTTTTATTAAAATTATTTGGAAAATAAAATCTTAATTTAACATCTTTGTTAAATCGGTTTTTTATTTTTAAATTTTCTGAATTATAAATTTTTGGAGGTGTTAAATTATCTTCCCTTAACTGTCTCAAACGTTCAGTTCTTAATTCTACAGGATTTAATAAGTGATGTAATTTTGAATTGCTTTTAATACGATTTTTTAAAAAAATATCAGTTTCTTTATCAATTATCATTGATTTATGCATTCCCATACTGATTTATTTTGTTCTTTTAGCTTTATATTTTTAATAAAGTTTATTTATAATAAAAAATCTAGTGAATTTTTTTTAGGAGAAAACCATGACTGCATTAAAAGGAATTATTGCACCTTTTACAACTCCATTTAAAGCAAATGGAAAAATTGATCTTACTTTGATAAAACCACAAGTGGATTGGTTAATTGAAAATGGTGTTCATGGTTTAGCTGCTGGGGGTAGTACAGGTGAAGGTCACGCTTTAAGTAAAGATGAGTATTTATCCCTAATGACAGAAACTGCTTCATCTTTAAATGGCAGGGTACCTTTAGTTGCTGGTATTATTGCTAATTCCACGTCTGAAGTAATTGAAAGAGGTAAGTCAGTAAAGTCTCTAAACGTTGAAGCTCTACAAATAACACCACCAAGTTATTTATTTAGGCCTGACGATAATGCAATGGTAAGACATTTTAGTGAGATACATGAAGAATGCCAGATACCAATATTAATTTATAATGTTGTACCTTGGTGCTATTTATCACCTGATTTACTGTTAAGAATTATGGATGAAGTTCCAGGAGTTTTAGGTGTAAAACAAAGTGCTGGTGACATGAAGCTTTTTGCTGACCTTGTTAGAAGAGCAAAACCTAAAAATATGATTTTTAGTGCTGTTGATGCTCTTCTTTACTTATCATACAAATTGGGAGCACCGGGATCAATTGCAGCAATTTTAACTGCCGCCCCAGGTCCTTCTGTCAAATTATGGGATGCTGTAATTGAACAAGATTGGGAAACTGCAAAGGATCTTCATGAAAAACTAATGCCTCTATGGGATGCAATTGGCTTAGATAATATGCCATCTCTTTGTAAATATGCTCAAAGTTTACAAGGTCTTGAAAGTGGTTTTGCTAGAAGACCAACCTCTCCTGCAACCAATAATCAGAAAGAAAAAGTGAGGGAGGCCCTAATTAATTTAAACCTTATAAAATAAGATTAAGAGGATCAAAATGAACCTTCATTATCCAAAGCCAACAGAATCAATAGAAATTGCAAAAACTGACTTAAAAAAATGGGGTTATTGTTTACTTAAAAATGCTATTCCACAAGATCTAAATAGCAGAGCTATGGAAAGGCTAATTGAACAGGCTAATGCAGAAAAAGAATTAAAACTTGCATACGAGGATGGCAGTGAAAAAAAGAAATGGGGTGATTTCAATAATAATATTGATGCCCCTGGAGTAAACCAACGAGTATGGATGTTGCCAAATAAAGGTAAAGTATTTTTAGATATTTTAGCAAAACACAATTATGTAGATTGCATAAAAGAAATTGTTGGAGATGAATTCCTAGTTTCAAGCTTTGGAGCAAATATTGCTAAGCCAGGTGGTGTTGCAATGGATCTTCATACTGATCAATGGTGGTTTCCAGACCCAGTCAATCGAAATGATGATTTTTTGCCTCCAGGATCTATTAAAAGAAATAAATTTAATATCAAAATCAATGAAAAAATTTGTAACAACAACGAACTTATTTCAAGGCCAGTTGTAACTAATGTTTTAATAATGCTAAATGGAATGACTAAAGAGAATGGGGGTACGCGCATTGTCCCAGGATCTCATTTATTTGGACGTCATCCAGATAAAGTTTTAGATAAAGATATAGAAGTAATATCTGCTGAAGGCCCTCCTGGTTGTGCTATTATTACCGATGGTAGGGTATGGCATGGAACAGGTGCTAATATTACAAATGATAATAGGATTGCGCTATTAATAACTTTTTGTGGCCCACAATTTAGACCTCAAGAAAATTTTACCTTAGGTATAAAAAAAGATGTTTTTTTAAATTTAAATGACTATCAAAAAGAATTACTAGGGTTTAAAGTTTGGAATGGATATGGAAGAATTGGGAATCCTACTGATACGTTTCTTGATATAGAAAACCATGAAATTGGTGAATTAAAAATTTAAACTATTGCCTAAACTTTATTAAAGTATCATAAAATCTACCTAACGATTAGATTGGTACCTTATGAATTTTATAATTAAAAATGCTAGATGGTTGTTAGCAACAGCTCTTTTGTATTTTAGCTCCTGTTTTGGGCAAACTTTTTTTATCTCATTATTTGCTGGCGAAATTAGACAAGTATTTGATTTGTCTCACGGTGATTGGGGCGCTATCTACTCTGGGGGAACATTAGTTTCTGCTATGGCAATGTTAGTTTTTGGAGGGTACGTTGATAAATATAAAATTACATCAAATATAAAAATTGTAATCATTTGCTTAAGCCTCCTTTGCTTAAGCATGACCTTTATTGAGATTGTTTGGCTTCTACCATTTATAATTTTTGGTCTCAGGTTTTTTGGTCAAGGAATGTTAATACACATACCTGCAGTGGCTATCGGTAAATGGTATGGAAAAAACAAAGGTAAAGCTTTATCTTTATCAATAATGGGATTTTCAATTGGTGAAGCTATATTCCCAGTAGTATTTGTGAGTTTGTTTACAATTATTGGCTGGAGAAATAGTTGGGTTGTTGGAATGATTATATTGTTATTCTTATTACCTATAATATTGAAGTTATTATCTAATGAAAGAATTCCTAACAGTACACAAGAGAACATTTCTAATCAATTAGGTATGAAGAATAAGCATTGGACCAGAAAAGAGGCTCTTAATCATTGGGTGTTTTGGGCTGTGATAGTGCCTTTTTTAATTCCTCCAATTTTTTCTACTGCCTTTTTTTTTAATATGGTTCACTTAACAGAAATTAAAGATTGGTCATTAATTTCTTTTACTGCCCTATTCCCATTCTATACTTCAATGTCCATTTTCACTACGTTATGCTCTGGTTGGATACTTGACAAATTTGGTGTTGAAAAAATTTTACCATTTTACTTACTACCAATGTCCTTAGGTTTGTTAATAATTTCTTTCGGTAACACATATCTTCATGCAATGATTGGACTTGCCTTTCTAGGAATGACCCAAGGATTAGCAATGACAATCGGAGGAACTTTTTGGCCAAATTACTACGGAACAAAAAATTTGGGATCTGTTAGATCTTTATCAACATCAACAATGGTGTTTGGAACTTCATTAGGTCCAGCAATAGTAGGTATGCTGTTAGATTTTGGACATAATTATAATTCTATTTTATTAGGAATGTGTATATTAGCTATGTTTGCAAGCATTTCTCTAGCTATTACCATGAAGCATGCACCAAAACTATTATTTAACAATATCAAGAAGGGAGCTTAATATGTTGAACATTTATCTTTCAGGAGAAATTCATACTGATTGGCGTGAAGAAATAATCAATTTATGCAAAAATGAAAATTTAAATATTTCTTTTTCCTCTCCAATAACAAATCATGAAGCGTCTGATAATTGTGGTGTCGAAATATTAGGACAAGAAGAAAAAAATTTCTGGAAAGACAGTAAAGGTGCTAACATTAACTCTATAAAAACAAGAAAAGCAATTAAAGATGCCGATATTGTTATTGTTAAATTTGGAGAAAAATATAAACAATGGAATGCAGCTTTTGATGCAGGTTTTGCTGCAGCTTTAAACAAATCTATAATTGTAATCCATAATGATGAACATCAACATGCATTGAAAGAAGTAGATGCAGCAGCATCTGCTGTTGCAAAAGATCAATATCAAGTTTTAAGAATCCTAAAATATATTCTAGAAGGTTCTCTAAATTAATCTAAGTTAGAAAATTTTAATGTTTCATATAATTTTATATAATCCGGAAATCCCGCCTAATACAGGTAATATTATGAGGTTAGCAGCGAATACTGGCACTCAATTACATTTAATTAGACCATTAGGTTTTAATCTTAGTAATAATTCACTTAAAAGAGCCAGGCTAGATTATAAAAAAGATACAGATTTTTTTTTACATGATAGTTTTGATTTATGTCTAAATTCAATAAAGTTTAATGAAATTTATGCATTCACTAAATTTGCCAAAAAAACTTTTACTAAAATAAAATTTAAAAGAAATGATTGCTTATTATTTGGAAGTGAAACCAGTGGATTACCTGATAAAATCTTAGATAAAATAAAAGTAACAAATAAGCTTAGGATACCCATGATTATGAATAGTAGAAGTCTTAATCTTAGTAACTCCGTGGCAATAACAGTTTATGAAGGACTAAGACAAAATAAGTTTGAAAATTTAGTTTAAAGTTTAGTTTAAGGTTTAAGTTTAAATATGGGTATTTATGAATGGCTGTCTATAGCACTTATTTGTGCAGTAGGCGCAACAACACCTGGACCAAGTGTTTTAGTAATAATTTACATAAATAATACTAGAGGCTTTTTATCAGGAATCATTGCTTCATTAGCGCATGGGATTGGTATATTTATTTATGCCCTAATCTCTATTTACACTATAAGTGTAATTGATAAATATTTACCCTCAATAATACCATTGATTCAATTAATGGGTGCAATATTTCTTATATTTTTTGGTTATAAAATGATGTTTTTTAAAACAAATAAAAAAAACATTAACAAAAATTATATAATATCAAAAAAATTTACAGATAGTTTTTTTTTAGGAATTATAACATCTTTAATAAATCCTAAAATTCTGATTTTTTTTACATCTGTTTTTATTCAGTTTATAAATAATGACTTTAATGACTATAAAAAAGTTGGGATTGGATTATTAGCAGGAATAATTGACACGTTCTGGTATATTTTAGTTTCCTATTCAGTTAACCTTCCAAAATTAAAAAACTACATTATCCTTAATCAAAAAATAATTTTTTTATTTTTTGGGTTTGTTTTAATTATTTTTTCTATTTATTTAGTTAGTATGTCAATTGAGTATTTTATTTGATAATCTATTAAGTCCATTATTAGAAGATATTTTTAAAACATCATAATTTTGATTATTTTCTATCTTCATCCAATCAATAGTACTTAATTGATCACATTTTGGGCAATGTAATTCCCAATTATGATTTTTATTACCACAGGAATAACAAAAATAATTATATCCTTCTTTAGCGCTTGCAGCTTTTTCAAGATAATTCTTAACTACTTCAGGATTATTTTGAGATCCAGCTATATCAGCCAACGCTTGATATGCTTTAGTTGTGAGTTTATCCTCGGGAATATCTTTTAATAGTTTTTCAGCCTCTCCCCAAATTTCCTCTGAAATAGCGTAACATGCCACTTCTATTTTAAGATCATTTTTAATTTCTTGGAAAGATTTTTTATTCAAAAGATTAATCGCTTTTGAAACACGAGATCCTGATGTTTTTAAATTCCATTTTTTTGATAGTTCTTCTAAAACATCTGGGTTAGCAGTTAATAAAAAAGTTTTTTCTAATTGATTGATTGACTTTGTCTTTGAACCAATACCTTTAAGCAGGCCTGACAACTTAACAGAAGCTCCAATATGACTTGGTTTTTGTTTAAAGGCTTCTTTTAAATGATTGGTAGCAAGATAACTTTTTTCATCTTCTAAGTAATCTAATGCCTTCAAGTAATTTAAATCCGCAGATATATTTTTATATATATTATCTTCCATATAATTCAGTTTTTTTAATTTATCGAGGTATACAAGAGAATTTGAAATATCTTTCAGCTTTGCGTATGAAAATAATAAAACTTCTAAAATTTGTTTTGATTTCGGTTCAAATTTAAGAGCCTTTAGACCTTCATCAATAATTTCATTTAAATCTTTTTTATCAAATATTGCTTGTCTCATGAGTGCTAAATGACCAACAAATGCTGTAGATGGTTCATCAGTAAGCTGTTTAAAATAATTTTTTGATAATTCCTCATTTTCATGAGAGTTTTTATTTATTTTGTTAAAGACATTAATGTGTGTGTTTAATAATTTACCCAAATTTTTATCCTTAGTATTCCTTGATACTAAAGCAGCTTCTTTTGCTGCAGTTTCTAATTCTCCATGACTTGCTAATAAAAATGCCTTTACTAATTTTTGTTCGACTTTTTTATTATTGTTAGTTTCAAATCGTCTTAATGTCGCTTTTGGCAAGTTCAAAAAAGCTAACCAAATTCTGTCAATAAAGATTAAAATTACAGAAAATAAAATAATAATTAGAATAAACCTGTCTGTAGATATTTGAATTCCCCACTCCATCCAATTTATAGATGTTACTCCTGGACGCTCAGAAAAGAACTCAGATAAATACCATATGATGGAAATAAATATAATTAGTTTTAAGATTTTAATAATCACTTATTCACTCTTTTTTTAATTTTGATTTAATACTCCTTCAAACCTATTAATTGAGTCTTTTATAGTTTCTTTCCAATTTTCAGGAAGCGTCTTTATGATAGATAAAAAATTATTAAAATTTTTGTTTTCGAGTTCTTTTTCTGCCATTGTAATTAATCCTCTAGGGGTAGTGTTATCTGAAAACTTTCTAAGTTTTAAAAAACCTGCAAAATAATTTTTCAATCTATTCAAATAAGTTTGTTCACTTAGAACTTCATCGTAATTGGAAGATGAACCAAAGTCTTTTTTTGAGAGAAGTTTTTCTATTATTATTTCACCATCTTTTATAAGTTCTTTTTGAGATTTCTCTATATTTTGTGAAAACTTTCTCGGTTCGTAAGAGTTTTTAACTTGAACAGCATTATTATTTTGTTCTATTTCTTTATTTGCTGTTTCAGTTATGTTTTCTAAAATTTTAATTTTATTTGAGATTTTATCTAGCTCTTCTTTTATCAATAACAAGGAATTACCTTGATTTTTAATTTCGAGATTTATTGTTTCGCTAGTATTAAAATCAAGATTATTAAGCTTGTTTTTAAGTAATTTAATTTCTTTATTAATTTCATTAATTCTTATATTTTCTTTATCTTTTAAAGTCTCAATCTCGTTATTTAGTTGAGTGATTTTATATGACTGTTGTTCAATATGATTTGGCAAATAATATACTGTTAACCAAATTAGAATTATAATAAACGAAAAGACGGTTATAAATGGTATTAAAAAAATAGGATTTTTTAAAATAATTGTTTTTTGTGTTTCATTTACCGGCTCCATATCGATGATTGTTTCTTTATCACTCTTAGCTTTTTGAGTTTTGGCTTTTATCATCGTTATGTCCCTGTTTACTAAGGTAATTTGATTATATTATCTAAAAATTCTTTAGTAAAATTTTTCTTGATAATTTTTATATTTCTCCAACCTAAACTCTCTGCTTTTTTAGCAACATTTTCACTATTAACATATAAGGTTGATTTATTTTTAACAATGTTGAATAAATTATAATTTTCTAAAATCTCTTTTGCAATTGATACATTTCTTGACGAAAATATGACTAAATTTAAGAAATCATATTCAATTAAATCAGTTTGCAAAGGCTTTGGTAATTCTAAAATTGGATGGGTGCTATAACCTTCGACAATTTCAATTTTTCTGTTGTTATTTAATAAATTTTTTTCAAGTTCAACACTTCTATTTTTAGCAGCAATCCATAAACCATAATCTTCTTTTTTAGTGTTAATTACAATTAAGTCATGTAAAGATTGAGAACTATTATTTGCTTGTAAAATATTAGTATAAGATAATTTTTTCAATTGATATGTGGTTTCAAATCCTACAGAAAAAATTCTTATATCTTTAGTGAAATTGCCTATTGTGTCTAAAATTATCTTTTCAAGAATTTTTAATGCTTTAGGACTTGTTATAATAATATAATTGAAATCATTTTTAGAAATATTTAACCTTTTAAAATCTTCATATTTTAATGTTGTTATAGGAAACGGTTTTGAAAAAAACCCATTATCATTTAGATATTGTGAATTCCTTTCAGCGTCTTTTTTCTCTCTAAGGACAAAAGTTATTGTTTTTGATTTTTTAATCCATCAACTCCTTTTTAATGAAGTTATTTAAATAAAAAGTCACCGTTAGTTTGAGCTTTAATTTTATTTCCTAACTCTTTACCTAACTTAATTGCGTCTTTAATCGAGCCTTTAATTTTAGATCTAATTACTTTCGTACCATCTAAAGTTGCAATTGCTCCATACAATATCAATTCTTTACTATCGATAAAATGTGCGCTTGCTGAAATTGGAGATCTACAAGAACCATCTAAAGTTTTTAATAGACTTCTTTCAGCTAAAGTTTCAAAAAAAGCCCTTTCATCATTAATTTTATTTAAGAACATCCTTAATTGTTTTTTGTATTCATTATCACCATTTGTAGTAGATTGAATTGCAATAACCCCTTGAGAAGATGCTGGAGGAATAATTTCATTTGGAATTATGTTACCAACGTTAATATTCAACCTATCCAAACCTGCTTTGGCTAATATAATTGCATCATATAGTCCAGAGTTTAGCTTTTCAATTCGAGTTCCAACATTACCTCTCAGAATCTTTATGTTTAAATCAGGCCTATAATATTTAGCAAAAGCTGCTCTTCTTACAGAACTTGTTCCCACAATTGCTTTATCTGGCAAATTATCGAATGAATCATAATTTCCTAACAAGACATCACTTCTATCAGCTCTTGGAAGAACAGCTGAGATTTCAGTATTTTTTGCAATATCTGTTTCCATATCTTTCATTGAGTGAACAGCAATGTCTGCATATCCATTTAAAATAAAATACTCTAATTCCTTAACAAAAAGACCTTTACCTCCAATGTCAGATAAAGATTTATTTAAAATCTCATCCCCTGATGTAGTAACTTTAATAGTCTCAGTTTCAATATCTTCTCCAAAATAACTTTTAACAATATCTACTTGTCGTAAAGCGAGTTCTGATTTTCGAGTAGCAATTCTTATTTTAAGTGTCATTTTAATTTATTAATCTTTTATATTATCAAGTTATTTATTAATTCTTGAATATTTCTATACACTTATAGTAAATCGTAAAACATACAATATTAATTTATATTGCATTACTTAGTTTTAAATTTAATTTATAGTAAAATTTTAATTTACTTAGGAATTTTATGCGTGGTTCTAATGATATAAAAATACTTGGTATTGAAACCAGTTGTGATGATACAGCAATTGGCGTGGTTACTTCAAAAAAAGACATTTTGTCTAATGTTGTAATCAATCAAAACTCAAATTTAAACAATTATGGTGGTGTTGTACCTGAAATAGCAGCTAGAGATCATCTATCTAACTTAGATAACGCAATTAATAGAGCATTAGAAGAATCAAAGTTAAGTTTAAAAGATATTGACTTAATTGCAGCTACGGGAGGACCAGGATTAATTGGTGGCGTAATTGTAGGTACTGTATTTGCTAAATCTTTAGCTATGTCTCTTGATAAACCTTACGTTGCTGTAAATCATTTAGAAGGACACGCATTAACCGCCCGTTTAACAGATAATATTGAATATCCTTATCTTCTGCTTTTAGTTTCTGGAGGACATACTCAAATAATAGCTGTAATAGAATATGGGAAATATACCAGAATAAGTTCAACCTTAGACGATGCAGCTGGAGAAACTTTTGATAAAGCTGCAAAAATACTTGGCATAGGTTTCCCAGGTGGACCCATGATAGAAAAAATGTCTAAAGATGGTAATCCAACGAGTTTTTATTTACCAAGACCAATGCATAAATCTAAAAATCCAAATTTCTCTTTTTCAGGTCTCAAAACAGCTTTTAATCAGATAGCAATGAAAAACAAATTAAACCAAAAAATAATAAGTGATTTATCAGCAAGCATTCAAAAATCCATAACTGATTGTTTAATTGATAGAACTAGATTAGGAATTACAAAATTTAAGGAAATTCTTGGAAATATATCTAATATTCAACTTGTAGTTTCAGGTGGAGTTGCTGCAAATTTACATATAAGAGAAGAACTAAAAAAACTATGTTTAGAAACAGATAGCACTTTTTTTGCGCCTCCATTAAATTTATGCACAGATAATGGTGCAATGATAGCATGGGCAGGTTACGAAAAATATAATAATGAAGGTGAAAGTAGTTTAAATTTTAAGCCAAGACCAAGATGGCCATTAGATCCCGATGCACATTTAATAAATCCTATACATCAAAATATTGGGAAAAGTGGAGCAAAAGCATAAATGTCAATTTATTCAAATATATGTTTTTATGGAGGCGGTGCATGGGGGCAAGCATTAGCAATTACACTTTCCACGTTAAATCATAATTCTACTATATTAGTATCCGATAAGACACGAGAAACACAAATAAATAATAGTAAATCAGAGAGATTCCCTAATTTAAAATTAAGTCCTTTGATACAAGCAACCACAAATAAAGAAAAAGCCATAAAAGGTAGTGATTTATTTTTTATTACCACAGAAAGCAAAAGAGTTTTAATGGCTATCGAAGAAATCTCCTCTTTTTCTAAAAACAAAATAAATGTAATTATTACTTCAAAAGGTTTTGCAACAAAAAAAGGTGAAACTTTTAATAAAATTGTAGAAAATAGATTTCATAACATATCACTTTCTATACTAACCGGACCCACTTTTGCTGATGAAATTGCTAAAAACAAGCCAGCAGCTGCGATAGTGGCTAATAAAGAGATTGATGTGGCCACTTCTATTTGCGAATTATTTCACAATTCCAATTTAAGACTTTATCCTAGTAATGATCCAAGTGGGGCATCTATTGCAGGTGCAATAAAAAATATAATTGCTATTGGTGCTGGTATTGTTGAAGGTTTAGAATTAGGTGATAATGCTAAAGCTGCGCTTATTACTAGAGGTATTTCGGAAACATGCGAATTAATTAAAAAATCGGGTGGGGATCACGCAACTGCCTTTGGTCTTGCTGGAATTGGCGATATGAGCCTAACATGTAGTGGGCCGCATTCTAGAAATATGGCATATGGGATTAATATAATAAAAAATAATTTTAAGAGTCCTACTCGTCTAGTAGAAGGTTTAAACGCTCTAGATGCTGCCATTTCTTTGTCCAAAGAACTTGATGTAGAGCTACCAATCGTGGACGCAATTTATAAAATAATAAACAAAAAATCAGATATCAAAGACATTATAAAAAACTTACTTGCCAGACCAATTAAAAATGAATTCTCATAAATCTAGTCTCAAGATTAATATACTAAAAAGTTCCTCAAGAATTATTTCCTAGTTTTTTTTCTCTATATATAAAATATAAATTCCTAGCGTATATAAACACACCAACCGACTGTCCAGCAATTATAACTGGATCTTTTCTCCAAATTGCATAAGTTAATAAAACCATTCCACCTGAAATTGAAAAATACCAGAAAGCTATGGGTATGACTGACTTACCTGCATTTTCACTGCTTATCCATTGTATGATAAAACGTGTTGCAAATAATGCCTGCCCTCCAAAACCTATAGTAATCATAATTGCTTCTGGATGATCTAATAAATAAGGCTCCATAAATGGTAGAATAAAAATTATTAGCTCATTTAAAAAAATTGCACCTTTTTCTATCTGGGTTGATAAGAATGATATAAAGTTCATTTCAAATTCCTAATTATTTTAAAATTTCTTTAAAGGAAGTATTTTTTGGCATTCTATTTCTTAGCCAGATTACGCCTAGCACATCAAAAAGGCCAACTAGGAATCTTCCTAAATTAGTATAATTTGAAGTCCCTACTACTCTTTCTCTATGTTTAACATTAAATTTTAAAACCTTGGCTCCTTCACGTAAGGCTAAAGCTGATAGAAATCTATGCATATGGTCAAAATAAGGAAGTCTTAAAAATAACTCTTTATGAAATACTTTTATTCCACAACCTGAATCAGGATGAGTGTCCTTAAGCAAAATAAATCTACAATATTTTGCAAAAGATGATGCCCATAACCTAGTAATACTATCCTTACGTTTTACTCTAACTCCGCCAATTAATACTAACTCATCTTTACAGCTCTTGAGTGTGTCAATCATTTTAGGAAGATCTGATGGATCATTTTGACCGTCTCCATCCAAAGTTGCTATTAGTATTGAATTTGATGCTTTAATGCCTGTCCTTAAAGCTGCAGATTGACCTTGACTGTTTTCATGACTAATAACCCTTAACTTTTTGTTATTTTTCATATTATTTTTCAATTCTAATTCAGTATTATCTTCTGATCCGTCATTTACGTATATTATTTCATAACTAAACTTTTTTAATGACTGATGAATTTCACTTACTAGGGTATCAATATTTCCTGCTTCATTTTTAACAGGAATAACTACAGATATTTCGGTTGTTTTGGACATGTTTAGTGTTGCAATAATTGAATATATAGAAACCAATAGCTATTTTAGTTAATCAGGTCAAACAATTGATTTTGAAAAATGTATATTTCTACATGTCTACCTTTAGCTATATTGAAACCTTTTACTATAAATATTTCATTTATTTTCAAATTAAGATCATTTGTTGTTTCTAAGAATTGTTTTAGATCATTTTTTTCTATTAACGCTACATTGTTTTTACCCTCTGCCATAAAAATAGCAGCTTCGTGAGGATTAGATAATAAAACATTACCATTTAATAAAAAAACAAGACTTGGTTCATGATAGCCTGAAGACGCAACGGCATCAGCATTGACTATGTTTAATTTCTTTATGATAGCCTTACTTGGATGTAAATAATCTAGTTTAGGTAAAACAAAATTGTAATTAATAATATTAAAAATTGATCCAAGAGCAATGATTGCCAATAAAATATTGTAAAAACTTTTACTAATATCTTGGTATAAAGTTTTGAAATTAAAAATCAAAGTATGTGACAAAATAAAAATAACAATCGCAATTAGGACAAGCGACATTGTAAAAAATGTTAAAATATAATCGTTTTCAATATTAAACTTAGAAGAAATATAAAAAATTCCTCCACTTAAAATAATTCCTCCAAAGCTAAATAAAATAGAAAAGATATAAGTAATTTTTCGAAGTAATACACTTTTTATTTTTTTGATATTAGATTTAAACTGCAATAGCCCACCAATTGCTAGAATTGCAATTGCTGGAAGAACTGGAAGTGGATAATGAAGAAGTTTTGTTGGAATTAATTCAATAATACCCCAAAATGGTAATATCCAACACATTAAAAATTTTATAATTATATTTGTTTTATTTTGTAAAATAAATAAAATCAAGCAAGGTAAAAAAGTGGCAATAGGCCATATTGAAATTGATAATGTTAATAAATGAGTTCCTGGCATTGCACCATGTCCCTCTTGACCACTCTCCAATTTACTAAAAAAATCTTCTTGAAAAGCTTTTTGTAAAAACATGCCGTTTGTTGCTTCATCAATAGCCAAAAACCATGGCAGAATAACTAAAGTACATATTAAAAAACCTAACATGGGTCTTAAAGATTTTATCAGACTTATAGATTTCTGAATTATGGAAAAGGCGATAACTGTAGGAAATAGTATAGCTATTGAAAGAGGACCTTTTACTAAAACTCCAAATGAAAAAGCTAGCCATACTAATATTGGATAAAGGTATTTTACTTTGAAAGTATTATCTTGATGCAAAATTATTTTGAGTAAAAAATATTGCTGAACACAGATTAAACACAAAAGAGTAGCATCAGTTTTGGCAAGGTGAGCTTCTCCCATAAATACAATTGATGATGCAAATAATAATGTTACAATAAGAGTCTGATAAAGAGGAAAAATCAACCTAGTTATTAAACCAACAAAAACTAATGTTATAATTGAGCTTAATAAAGATGGTATTCTATACGAACCAATATCTTCCTGACCAAATATTTTTGCTGAAAAAGCTTGAAGCCAATAAATGCCAATGGGTTTCTTGGCTCTAATTTCGTCTTGAAATTTAATACTTACATAATCACCAGTCTGAATCATTTGACTGCTAGCTTGAGCAAAACGGGCTTCATCCCGGTCTATAGGAGGTATTGAGTATTGCCCAGAGAAAAGAGCTAAAATTATTAAAATAATCAAGGAACCAAAAATTAAATAATTCAATTTTTTTAATTTTTTAAAAAATTCTGAAAATTCTAAAATACTATTCATTTTTTTAACTTTTTTATTAATTTAGAAATACCATATTTTGAGAGTAATGTTATAATTTTAAATTTAATACTAGGTAATGAAATAATGGTATATAATTTTAATGAGATTCTAAATGGATTTTGCGAAAATAGAAAAATCAAATCAATTCCTCTTTATCTTTTTAACGATATAAAAAGTATAAATTCAAGTAAGTTAATATCCGAAAAACAAAAAAAATTTTTAAATACAAGTTTTGCACTTGATACGCAGCATTTTGGATTTTTCCCAGATGAGGAATTTGCTCTTGGTGGAGCAATTGCTATAATTAAAAAATCCCATGAACCGAAAAAAAGCTTAATTGACCAAGCAGCTAAACTATCACAAAGACTTCCAAAGAAAAAATGGGGTGTTCAATTTGTTGATGAATTTGAAAACTTTGACAAGTTAAACTTTATTTTAGGATGGGGATTAGCATTCTATAATTTTTCCATAAAAAAAATAAACAAAAGTTCTCATGAAAAGCAGTCCTTATGCTTGTCTCAATGTAAAAAAGAAATTTCAAAGAATTTATTAGAAAGGTGCTTTTCAGAAATACGAGGTATTTTTCTAACAAGAGATTTGATTAATTTGCCACCAAATATCCTAACACCCTTAAACTACGAAAAAATAATTAAAAAATTATTTAAAAAATTTTCTCCTACAATCTTATCATATAAAGACAAACAACTAGAAAAGAATTTTCCCTTAGTAAATTTTGTTGGCAGATCTTCCGAAAACAAACCCGTGCTTATTGATCTTCAATGGAATAAAAATAAAAAAAACAATTATCCTAACATTGTTTTGATTGGTAAGGGAGTTACTTTCGATAGTGGTGGTTTGGATATAAAACCTTCCAATAGTATGTTATTAATGAAAAAAGATATGGGTGGTAGTGCAGTAGTTCTCGGAATAGCATATGCATTAATGTCAATAAATTGTCCTGTTAATTTAAGAGTAATTTTACCACTTGCTGAGAATGCTGTCTCTGAAAAATCTATGAGACCATTAGATGTTGTTTATTCAAGAAACCAAACACCAGTTGAAATTGGTAATACAGACGCGGAAGGCAGATTATTACTTGCAGACTCACTCACCTATTGTCAGGAAAGCAAAATAAAAAGTGATTTTATTATAGATTTCGCTACTTTAACGGGAGCTGCAAGAGTAGCTTTAGGTACAGAATTACCTGCATTATTTACAAACAATGATACTTTGGGGGAAAATATTATGAATGAGGGCATAAAACAAATTGACCCAATGTGGAGATTGCCTTTATTTAAACCTTATAATAAACAACTTGATAAAAATAATAATGCAATAAGCAGTACAGGATCATCAGGAACAGGTGGTGCAATAACTGCAGCATTATTCCTAAATAGATTTATAGATAAAAATACAAATTGGGCACATGTTGATCTTATGGCTTGGAATACTTCATCACGGCCCGGCTTTCCTATAGGTGGAGAAGCCATGGGATTGCGAAGCATAGTGAATATGATTATTAAGTATTGTTCAAAAAGTTAATTTTAAATTAATTCATATAATTAATTGCTGTGTCATAAATATTCTTATCTCTTGCAACTATTACAGAGTACTTGCTGAATAAATCATTTTTAAGATAAATTTTTTTAGATTTCCAGTCGGTTACAATAATATCTTTTGCTTTTAATATAGGTATCAATGGCAAGATATCATATGAAGAAAGACCTTCTTCGATTACTAAATCTAAGCCTCCTTTGATTACCAAACAATAATTATGACAATCTCCTGACCAAACATGATATTTGGATTTTTTTATCAAAGTTTCATATTTTTGTTTACCAATTTCAGAAAATAAATGTGGTCCTGTAGTACCAACTGTTGCTTCAGATATATTTGTAATGGATTTATAATTTTTTTTAAAAGCTGCGTTGTTGAGTATACATTTATTTTTATAACCAATCCATCTTTCATCTAGAGCAGGAAAATCAGCCATGCCAATAATTGGTTCACCTTTAAATGCAAGTGATATTAATGTACCCCATAAAGGCCTTCCAATAACATAGCTACGAGTACCGTCTATTGGATCTATAATCCAGGTATAATCAGAGTTATTTGATGTAAATCCCATCTCTTCCGCAAATATGTTATGATTTGGAAATTTGGCTGATATAATCTCTCTTAATATTTTCTCAGAATTTATATCATAGTCTGTTACAGGACTTCCATCATCTTTAACTTGTAGAGTTAAATTTGAGTTAAAACCCTCTAAAGTTATAATTTTTGAACGATCAGCCAATAAATTCATAAAATCTGAAATTTCAATAAATTCAGCTTCGTTCATAAAAAGGACCTTTTCAAAAGGGATTTTTGTTCATTTCTATTTTATCTATGGCAAGGCTACAGGACTATCACTCTTTGTTCTTAACCAAGCAATTAAATCAGCTCTATCTTTTGTTTTTGATAAACCTGCATAATTCATTTTAGTACCTTTATAAAATAGTTTTGGTTTATACAAAAATTTATTAAGCTCTTCGTAAGTCCATTTACCAGATAATGATGCAAGTGTTTTAGAGTATGCATAGTCAGCTTTACCTTGTTCTTTGTTAACGATATTATACAGGTTAGGCCCGACTTTGTTTGCACCTCCAGCCTCAAATCCATGACAAGCAGTGCATTTTTTAGAAATTTTCTGACCACTATCTATATCTGCATTAGCTAAAAGAGCAAGTATAGGTTCAACCACTATTTCTTTAGTTTCTTTTGATTTTATTTCAGCTTTTTCTGGAACTTCGATTGGGTATGCGTTTGAGACTTCAGTATTTGGATCAACAAGTAAATTACCAATTTTTCCAAAAACCATTATCAACAAAACACCTGATAATAAAGCTGCTGCTATCTTGTTAAATCTCAATGCATCCATAAATTTATCCACAAAAAAAATTCCTATAAATAATTATTTACATGCAAGAAATGCTTTCTTCAAGTATAAAAGTCAAAAAGGGTAATAAATTATTTCCAAGAAACTTTTAATATTATTATAGATGATTCATGGAGCATAAAATTGGAATATACTGATACCATAATTATGATACCTGCTAGGTTAGGTTCATCAAGATTACCCAATAAACCACTACTTAAGATTAATGGTATCCCATTAATAATTCATGCATACAATTGTGCAAAAAACGCAAAATTAAATGCTCCAATAGTTGTCGCAACTGATGATAAGTTAATTTTTAAAACTGTAAGTGAATATGGTGGAACTGCATTAATGACTTCTCATCAACATGAAAGTGGATCAGATAGGATATTAGAAGCTCTTGAAAAGTTTGACCATGAAAAAAAATATAAAAATATTATTCATCTACAAGGCGACCTACCAAATATTTCAGGAAATTTAATTCAAAAATTAGCTCAAGTAGCTAATGATCCATTAAAGGAAATTACTACAGTAATTGTAAAAGCCTCTCCAGATGAGTTTGATAACCCATCAGTTGTGAAAGTAGCAACAACTTTTACAAACAATAATCCAAAAGTGGACGATGTTGGAAGAGCATTATATTTTAGTAGAGCGTGCATTCCAACTGGAAGTGAAAATATATGGCATCATATTGGGATTTATGCATGGCGAAGAGATATTTTAGAAAAATTTGTAAAACTAAAACCTTCTCCACTAGAAAAATCAGAGAAACTTGAACAGCTTCGAGCACTAGAATCTGGAATGCAGATACACACAATTATTACTTCTGAACACCCGATTGGAGTGGATACTAAATCAGATTTAAAGAAAGCAGAAAATTATTTTAAAGACTTAATTTAATTATTCATATAATAAATTAAGTCAAACAAAATAGAGATAAAAAATGAATGATAAAAGTAAACCTATAATTGCTTTTCAAGGTATGGCTGGCGCATATTCGAATATGGCATGTGAAGCTTATTTTCCTAACTCTAAAACTTTAGCATGTACTTCATTTGAAGATATGCTTAACTCCACTAAAAATGGTGGATCAGATTACGCAATGGTCCCTGTTGAGAATTCTTTGGCTGGAAGAGTGGCAGATATTCATCATTTAATACCAGAAAGTGGTTTATTTATTGTTGGTGAACATTTTCAAAGAGTGAATCATCAATTACTTGGACTTAAAACTTCCAAACTACAAGATTTGAAATATGTTAAAAGTCATGCACAAGGACTTGCTCAATGTAGAAAATTTATAAAAAAACATAACCTTATTCCAATACAACATATAGATACTGCTGGAGCAGCGGAGGAAGTTTCAAGGTTAGAGGATCCTAAAATTGCTGCAATCGCATCAAATATGGCAGCAAAAATCTATGACTTACAAATATTAAAAAATAATATTGAAGATGCAGAACATAATACAACTAGATTTTTGATAATGGCTAGAGATCCTCAGACACCATCTGTAGACATACCAATTCCTGTAACAACTATAATATTTGAGGTTAGATCTGTTCCTGCTGCTTTATATAAAGTATTAGGTGGATTTGCAACTAACGGAATTAATCTTACTAAACTTGAGAGCTATATTGGTGGTAAAGAAATGAACGCAGCAAGATTTTACGTTGATGCAGAAGGTCATCCAGATACAAAGCCTATGCAAAACGCTCTTGAAGAGATGTATTTCTATAGCGAAACTAATTCAGTTAAAATTATTGGAACTTACACTAGAGCGAAGAAAAACTAGTTCAAAAGCACAGAAATTCTTGCATATTATTGTTATTTATAACATATATATTTGTGAAGGGTCACACGGACGTAATTCTTGCCAATCCGGTCAGGTCCGAAAGGAAGCAGCCGTAACAATGATAGCGGGTTGTGAGGCCCTTCGTTATTGTGATTTAAAACGAGATATCAAATAAATAATATTAATGAACAAAACAATTATAGAGTTTTAGCTCGTAAATATAGACCAAATGATTTTAGTGAATTAATTGGACAAGACACATTAGTCAAAACTTTTAATAACTCTCTTAACAAAGGTAGATTAGCTCACGCATTTCTCTTAACTGGTATAAGAGGTGTTGGGAAAACTACTACAGCAAGAATAATAGCTAAAGCATTAAATTGCATTGGTGATGGTAGCAAAAAATATCCATCTTTTGAAATTTGCAATAATTGCTCACCTTGCCAATCTATAAATAATGGAAATTTTCTTGATGTAATTGAGGTTGATGCCGCTAGTAGAACAGGAGTAGATGGCATTAGGGAAATAATTGACTCTGTTATATATTCACCAAATAATGCAAGATACAAAGTTTACATTATAGATGAAGTTCATATGTTGTCCAACGCAGCATTTAATGCTCTTTTAAAAACCTTAGAAGAACCTCCAGAAAATGTGAAATTCATTTTTGCAACAACTGAAATAAAAAAAATACCAGCAACAATAATTTCAAGATGTCAAAAATTTGATCTTCAAAGAGTTGATTTAAAAACATTATCAAATCATTTAAAAAATATTTGTCAAAATGAAAGCATTTCTTATGAGAATGATTCTATCTCACATATTTGTAAAGCAAGTGAAGGATCTGTAAGAGATGCTTTGTCTTTACTAGATCAAGCAGCATCTCTATGTGGCGACGATATTAAGGAACAAACAGTCTTAAATATGCTTGGATTAAATGGTTATGAAAAAAACATTGAATTGTTTGAGCTATGTCTATCAAATCAATGTAGCGAAGCTTTAAAAGTTTATGATGATATTTTAAAAAATGGTGTACAACCACTTCAAATCATCTCAAATCTTTTAGAAATAAGTCACTTAGCATCAAAAATTAATGTTATTAAATCAGACACTAATATGACTGAATCGATACAGAAAAAGATTTCTGAAATTTCTACAAGTGGGTTACCAAAACTTGTTAGATTATGGCAAATTTTAATTAAAAGTTTTGAAGAATTAAAATATGCTCCTAATGAGGAACAAGCAGGTTCAATGGCAATAATTAAATTATGTTATGGATCATCACTTCCAGATCCAAGTCAATTTTTAGAAAAAATAACAGAACAAACAAATGCTCAATCAGAGAATAAGCAAACTAAAGTTTCTGAAGCATCACATTCTCAAGATAAGTTTAAAAAAAAAGTTATAGTTAATGATGAAGAAAAATTAGAAAATTTAAAAAATCCTGAATCATTTGAAGATATGTTAGATTTACTTTTAAAAAATAGAGAGTCTCTGCTCCATGCACAATTGATTAATAATGTTCATTTAATATCTTTTGAAGAACGTAGTATAAAGCTAAGATTAAAATTCAAATCTGATACAGAAATTCTAAGAAACTTATCTTCTACTTTAGAAAAAATAACAAAAAATAAATGGAATGTTACCCAATCTGAGGAAGACGGAGAAAAAACTATAGTAGAAAAACAAAATATTAAATTGAATGAGCAAAAAGAACAAATAAAATCAAATCCTCATTTTGCAGAGGTGTTTAAACATTTTCCTCAGGCTGAGATAACTTCAATTGAAGATAAAAAATCAAATTAAATTATTTTTGGAAAATTAAAAATGTCTGAACAATATTTAGAAAAACTAATAAAAAAAGTTGCAAAACTACCTGGTTTGGGGCCTAGATCATCCAGAAGGGTTGTTTTACACTTATTAAAAGATAAAGAAAAATTACTATTACCACTTATTGAAGATTTGAACACAGTAGCTAATAACATAAGAAGTTGTATCGAATGTGGTAATTTAGGTGAAAATGAAATCTGTCAAATTTGTAAAGATTCTTCTAGAAATCAAAACTTGTTATGCGTAGTTGAAACTGTTGCAGATTTGTGGGCCTTAGAAAGATCTAATGTTTACAATGGGAAATATCATATATTAGGTGGTGTTTTGTCAGCGATAGATGGTGTCAATCCAGACCAACTTAATATTGCTTCTTTAGAAAAAAGATTAGAAAACAAATCTATTACAGAAATAATTATTGCAATCTCAGCAACACTTGATGGACAAACAACTGCACATTATTTAGCAGAAATATTGAGTAAATTTAATATTAACATAACAAGATTAGCACATGGATTACCAGTTGGTGGAGAATTAGACTTTTTAGATGATGGAACAATTGCGCAAGCTTTAAAAGCTAGAAACAAATTATAATTTATTCAGTCAATTTTTTTTTGTCACTTACATCAATAGACGTTATAACATTACCTCTATTTTCAATTTTTCTATGAGAAATTTTGATTTCATCTAAGTCTTTTCTTGCCAAGTCAAAATGTTTATCAAGTTTTAAGATTCTATCAGCTAATAAATTTAAATCATTAGTTAACTTATCTACTTCAATTTGTATTTTTCCTGCTGTTTGACTCATCGTAGCATCTCTTAATATGGCCCTAACAGTATGCAAAAGAAGCATTAAATTATCAGGACCTGCCATGTAAACTTTCTTATTTCTACTTTCATTAACTAGTCTTGGAAACCTAATGTTAATTTCTGAATAAATTGATTCACTAGGAAGAAACATTATGGCTGAGTCTGCTGTTTCACCTGGTGAAATATATTTATCAGCAATATCTTTAATATGTTTTTGAACTGCATTATGAAATGATTTTAAATTATCTTTTTTTTCTTGTTCATTTGATGAATTTGCAAATTTTTTATAATCTTCTAGTGGAAATTTTGAATCTATACAAATTGAACCAGGTGGTTGTGGCATTTTTACAATGCAGTCAACTCTAGTATTAGATATTAGTGTATATTGAAATTGGTATGCATTCTGAGGAAGCGCATCTTTAACTATATTTTCAAGCTGAACCTCGCCAAAAGCTCCTCTGAGTTGTTTATTTGACAAAATATTTTGTAGATCATTTACCTGAGTTGATAACGAATGAATATTCTCTTGAGCTCTGTCAATAATTGCTAATCTCTCATGCATTTCCATAAGAGATTTTTGTGTATTTTGAGTTTGTTGTGTAAGACTATTACCAATAGAGGTGCCAAAGTTACCTAACCTCTCTTCAATGCTACTGCTTAATTGGGACACTGCTCCTTTTAATTCAGTAATTTGGTTTAATTCATGATTTAAAGGTGTATTAAGATCTTTATTTTTATTTTCAAAATATAATTTACATATTAAAAAAATTATGATTGAGAGTATAAGAAAAGAAATAATAAATATAATTAAATATTTTAAATCCATTTTGTCTCCATATTAAGATAATATAATATTACAAATTGTTTTTAAATTAACTAGTATAAAATAGATAAGGATTTTGCTAAATGAGCTTAAGAGAAATTATTAAAGTACCTAATCCTTTTTTGAAAGTTACTGCTAAACCTGTAACAGTTATTGATGAAGATATTTTAACCATTCTAGATGACATGATGGAAACTATGTATCATGCAAATGGTATTGGTTTAGCCGCTACACAAATTGCAATTGATAAGAGATTAATTGTAATGGATTGTGGGAAAAAAAAGTTTGAAACTCAAAATATATCAGAAGAAGAATATGATGAAAAAATAAAAGATGAACAAATTGAACCTTTTCCAATTAAAATGATTAACCCAGAAATAATAAGTTTAGATGAAAATCTTGAAGAAAGAGAAGAAGGTTGCTTGTCTATCCCTGGATACAATGCAAAAATCAAAAGATCATCATCCTTAAAAGTAAAGTATACAGACGAAAATAAAAAAGATAAAATCATTGATGCTAAAGGATTGTTAGCAACTTGTATTCAACATGAAATAGATCATTTAAATGGTATTCTTTTTATTGATCATCTATCAAAATTAAAAAGAGAAATTATTCTTAAAAAAGCTATCAAAGAATACTCTAAAAATTAAAACGTTACGAAAACGAGGGTTAGTTGAATATAATATTTATGGGAACTCCAGATTTTGCTGTCCCCAGCCTAAGGTTTATTGAGAAAAATTATAATATAGTTGCTGTTTATTCACAACCTGCTCGCCCTAGTGGAAGAGGTATGAAAACAAAACTTTCTCCAGTTGAAAAAAATGCAAAAAAATTAAATTTAAAAACAATTACCCCTTCAACTTTAAAACAAGAAGATGTGTTTCTTCAATTTAAAAAACTTAAGCCAGATTTAGTTGTAGTTGTTGCATATGGTTTGCTTCTACCTGAAAAGTTCTTATTAACACCCAAATTTGGTTGCATTAACGGCCATGCTAGCCTTTTACCAAGGTGGCGTGGCGCTGCTCCAATACAAAGAGCTATAGAAGCAGGTGATAGTAAAACTGGTTCATGTATAATGTTAATGGAAAAGGGTATGGATACTGGACCAATACTATCTTCAAAATCAATAAATATTCATACTAGTGATAATTCTAAAACTATACATGATAAACTATCTAATTTGACAGCTGAAATGCTTGTGAAGACTATAAAAGAATTTATTGATGGGAAAGTTGTGCCAGTTAAGCAAAATGAGTATGGTGTTAAATATGCAAAGAAAATTCTTAAAGATGAGGCTATCATAAACTGGAGTTTGCCCTCGATTAATATTTTTAATAAAGTAAGATCTTTTAATCCTTTTCCAAGCACTTACACATCTTTATCTGGTGTTAAAATTAAAATTGTTGAAACCAAACTTTGTAAAGATAGTCATCAATTTAAACCAGGCACAATAATTGAATGTAACAACAAAATAATTGTAGCATGTGGAAATAAATCAACGTTAGAGATTAAATACCTACAAAAATCTGGAAGAAACATCATGTCTGCCAAAGATTTTCTTAATGGAACTAAAATAAGTATTGGTGAAAAATTTGGAAGTTAAAAAGACAGTTAAATTTGCTTTACTAATTGAGTATGATGGCAATAACTTAGTTGGTTGGCAAAAGCAAAAAGATGGAATTTCTGTCCAAGGCACTTTAGAAGAAGCTGCTAAAAATATTTTTAATCAAGAATTTGAAATTCAAGGTTCTGGTAGAACTGATGCTGGAGTTCATGCCCTAGGTCAAGTGGCTCATGTAAATCTTCCAAAAAATCATAAATTAACAACTAAACATCCATTTTATATAATCTCTGCATTCAACTCACATCTAAGGAAATCTAATATTAGAGTAGTTTCTACTAGACAAGTTGAACCAGAGTTTAACGCCAGGTTCAGCGCAATAAAACGTTATTATAAGTATAGAATTTTATGTCGTGCCGCACCACCTAGTATTGAAAAAGGAAAAGTTTGGCATTCAAGGAAAAAATTAAATATTCGATTAATGGAAGAGGGAGCTAGACACTTAATCGGTAAACATGATTTTACAAGTTTTAGGACTATAAATTGTCAAGCCAAATCTCCAATTAGAACATTAGACAAAATATCACTATCATCTGTAGGTAATGAAATTATAATAAATATATCCGCGAAAAGTTTTTTACATAGTCAAGTAAGAATTATTGTAGGAACAATTTACAAAGTAGGTGACGAAACATTAGAGCCTAACAATATAAAAAACATTCTTGAAGGTAAAGACAGAAATCTTGCTGGGCCCACTGCTCCAGCGGAAGGTCTATATCTTGAGAAAGTAAAATATCCAAATGATTTACTTGATGATAATTGGCCAATTATTTATGACAATAATAAGTATATTTAAATCAAATTGTCATTGATAATGAACGTGAAAACATTCCTAAACTTGCTTCAATGATAACTGATAAGAAAATCATACCCGTGGCTCCCCAACCAGTCAAACCAACCTCTTCTTTTCCGATACGCCATAAAGAAAAGGTAATCCAAATTACAACCATTATACCAAAAAATACAAAAACTGTTGGAGGCAAAATCAAACCTAAAACAGCAAAACTTATCATTAAAATGGCCTGAAAAGACTGTATCCAATTAAATGGTATAATAAATTGAAAAAACTTATCACCCTTTCCAATTTTTTCAAAAATTGTATTGACTAAGATTGAGAATAAACAAATGTCTATAATTGTAATTAGAAGTAATCTAGGTAATATTCCACTTTGAATATCAGTATCAATATTAGCTTTAATTCCATATGAAGCTAAAGTTGAGACAATTGCATTCACAAAAAAAACTATCCAACAACTATCCCAAAAACCATTTAAATTTAGGTTGAATAATTGAGAAGAATTACCCTTTTTCGACATGAATTGAAAAGCAGATAAAAACCCATCTTTTATTACAAAAGGATTTGGAGGAAATTTAATCATTTTTTTCAACTCTGAAATAATTATTTAGGAATTTATTATAAATACTTGTTAACTTCATAATATCATCAACTTCAACATTTTCATCTATCTTATGCATTGTTTTTCCTACCAAGCCAAACTCTATTACAGGACATAATTTTGTTATGAACCTTGCATCTGAAGTGCCGCCTGTAGTTGATTGTGTGGGATTAACATTTACAACTTTTTTGATTGCATTTTGAAGAGTTGATTTGAGTTCTTCATCACTTGTAAGGAAAGGTTCAGCATTACAAAAATAATCAAACTCATAGTTTTTAGTAATAGCATCAAACTGGTTTTTTAGCATAGATTTTAGCGAAGCAACAGAATGTAAGGTATTAAATCTTATATTAAATTTTGCCTTTACCTCCCTAGGAATAACATTACTTGCATCATTATTAACATCAATTGTAGTAATCATTACAGAACTAGGTTGAAATTCATTAGTTCCTTTATCTAAATATATTTTTGAAAAAGGCTCTAGCATTTTTAAAAGTGAATTAATTGGGTTTTCCGCCAAATCAGGATAACCAACGTGACCTTGAATACCTTTCACAATCAACGAACCAGTAAAACTTCCTCTTCTACCAACTTTAATTGTATCACCCATTTGGTTTACGTTAGTTGGTTCACCAACAATACAACCAGAAATTTTTTCTGACTTGTTTATAAGCCATTCAACTACCTTTTTCGTACCATTTATTGCCTTTCCTTCTTCATCACTTGTAATTATAAAGGAGATACTACCATCATCTTTTAAATTTTTGTTTATTTCCATAAACTCTGAAACAGCCGCTATAAAGGCCGCTATCCCAGATTTCATGTCTGCAGCACCTCTTCCCCATATTTTCCCTTTTTTAATTTCCCCTCCAAAAGGATCTATAGACCAACTTTTTTCATCACCAATAGGAACAACATCAACATGACCTGCAAAGCAAATATTTGGTTCTAAAGAACCAAATCTTGCATATAAGTTTTCAACCTTTTCATCGCCATTTCCAAAGTCAATTTTTGTGCAAATAAATCCCATAGGTTCTAAATATGAAATAATTAAATCAATGGAACCTGCAGATGTTGGAGTTATACTTTTACACTTAATTAAAGCTGAAGTTAATTCTACTGGGTTTAAAACATTAGACATAAAAGGCCAACTAATCTCTTAAAAGTTCATTTACAGATGTCTTTGAACGTGTCTGAGCATCAACTTTTTTAACAATTACCGCACAATATAAGCTTGGTCCTAAGGAGCCATCATTTAATGGTTTACCAGGAAGAGAACCAGGGACTACGACAGAATATGCAGGCACCCTACCAATATATATTTCACCAGTGTTTCTATCTATAACTTTTGTAGATGCACCAATAAATACTCCCATAGATAAGACCGCTCCTGTTTCGATAACGACACCTTCTGCTACTTCAGATCTCGCTCCAATAAAACAATTATCTTCAATGATGACAGGTCCTGCTTGAACAGGTTCTAAAACACCCCCAATACCTGCACCACCAGAAATATGAACATTTTTACCAATTTGTGCGCAAGATCCAACAGTTGCCCACGTATCAATCATACTTCCACTACCAACATAAGCACCAATATTTACAAATGATGGCATTAATACAACACTAGGTGCAATATAAGCAGAATGTCTTACCACACTTCCAGGAACTGCTCTAAAACCTGCTTTTTTAAAATCTTCTTTATTCCATCCTGAAAACTTAGAAGGAATTTTATCCCACCAATTAGCTGGACCAGTGTTTTGACTTTTTGGTCCTCCGGAGATTACGTCCATATCATTTATCTTAAAAGATAATAAAACAGCTTTTTTAAGCCATTGATTTACTTGCCATTTACTATTTCCCAATGGCTCAGCTACTCTTAATTTACCTTTATCTAGGTAATCTAAAGCAGTTTCAATAGAGTCTCTGATTTCACCAGTAGTATTTGGATTAATATCTTCATTATTATCGAAAACTCTTTCTATAACTGACTTAATATTCTCTATATCCATGGCTATCCCTTCAATTAAATTAAAACAAATTATCTTTTTTCAAATTTTAACATATTACTTAAAATAGATTTTATGTCTGATCCAGTGAAATTAATATATTCTCTTAAAATATCAGCTTCTTTTCTGTTAAAATCATTTTCAATCCAGACAGTGCTCATCCCTAATTCCCTTGCGGGCTTTAAATTTTTAGCTGTATCTTCAAAAAAAATACTTTTTGAAATATTTTTATTATTAAGATTAAGTTTTTTTTTCATCATATGATAGGAATTTGGATCTGGCTTGGCTATATAATTTGCATCCTTGATGTCAAAAATAATTTCAAATTCTTGAAATATTCCCATTGATTTTAATATATTTTTTGCATGTTTAAATGTTGCATTAGTATAAATTGATTTTTTACCTTTGATTTTACCTAGTAGAGTTTTTAGGGTTACATCTTCATTTAATTCACTAAATTCTACATCATGTACAAATTCAAGAAATGGCTCTGGATTAATTTTTTTTTCAATCATTAAACCTCTTAATGTCAGACCATATTTTTTATACATATCTCTTTGAAGTGTAAGAGCATCAACCTCATTTAAGTCGAAAAATACTTTAATATATTCAGTCATTCTTGAGGATACTCTTTTAAACAAACCTAATTTAAAGTCATAAATTGTGTTATCAAGATCAAAAATCCAGTGATCATAATTTTCATTAAAATCAATAGTATCAAAATTATTTAAAAATGATTTCATAAAAATTTAAACTAATTAGAACTTTTTCTAATGATAGTTCCCACACCATGTTCTGTAAAAAGTTCTAACAACAATGAATGAGGCATTCTTCCATCCATAATTACAGAAGCCTCTGCACCACCTAAAACTGCATCAATGCATGTTTTAATTTTTGGGATCATACCCCCAACAACAATTTTATTTTTAATTAATTCTTGCGCTTCTAAAATTGTCAATTCTTGAATCAATTTGCCATTTTGGTCAAGAACACCTTCAACATCAGTTAACATTATCATTCTAGACGCTTTCATTGCAGCTGAAATAGAGCCAGCAGCTGTGTCGGCATTTATATTATAGGTTAAACCATCTATTCCAATCCCAACAGGAGCGATTACAGGTATCATTTTCTCTTTGATTAGAGCATGAATAACTTGAGGATCAATTTTTTCTGGTTCACCTACATAACCAAGATCAATTGCCTTTTCTACATTAGAGTCAGAATTGTCATCAACTTTAATTAGTCTTTTTGCAGTTATTAAATTTCCATCTTTACCAGAAATACCGACTGACTTTGCCCCTGCTTTAGCAATAGATGAAACTATTGCTTTATTAGTTACTCCACTAAGGACCATTTCAACAACATCAATTGTTGCTGCATCCGTTATTCGAAGTCCATTTATAAATTCAGTTTTTATTTGAAGCTTAGATAACATTTCACCTATTTGTGGACCACCTCCATGTACCACAACTGGAAGCATTCCTACTTGTTGTAATAATACAATATCTTTTGCAAAACTGTTTACATATTCATTTTTACCCATTGCATTTCCACCAAACTTTACAACAATAACCTGATTTGCATAACGTTTCATAAAAGGTAAAGTTTCTGTAAGTAAATCAGCTTTTTTTAGCCATTCCGATTGAGTTTGATCTTTATTTTTGTTCAATGCTTTGTCCGTTTAAAATTTGTACCACTATTATTATCATATATTTTCGAATTTAATTATTATTTTATCTTTTTTTATGCAAAGCTTGCTAAATGTGTTCTCAGCATACCAATACCATTGTTTTTGAGACTTGAAGTAACTATTATCTCAGGGAAAGCAGCTGTATATTTAGAAATAGTTTTATTTGAATTATCTTTTACTTTTATTATTTCTTCATCACTCAATTTATCAATTTTTGTAAGAACTAAAACCCAACTTACTGCTGCTGTATCAAGTTCTTTCATTATAGCTTTATCTAAGTCTCCAATTCCTCGCCTACTATCAATTAACAGACATACAGTTCTTAATGTTGGTCTACCTTTTAAATACTTTAAAGTAAGTGATGTCCATGATTTTATATCTTTTTTTGGTGCTTTTGCATAACCATAACCAGGTAGATCAACTAATCTAAGCCTATTGCTTTGATAGACAAGGTCAAAAAATATCAATTGCCTAGTTCTTCCTGGTGTTTGGCTAGTTCTAGCTAAGGTTTTTCTATTTGTAAGAGCATTAACAAGTGAACTTTTACCAACGTTAGATCTTCCTGCAAATGCTACCTCATTACCTTCTTGAGGAGGTATAACATTAATATCAA
>CACBMD010000016.1 GCA_902539895.1 uncultured SAR116 cluster alpha proteobacterium | reverse complement strand
GAAATGCTAGAAATACAGAAACAGCTGAAGATTATACTGAAATGATAGCAGATTTAATTAGAGAGACTGGGGAAGCTAGAGCTGTCGATTTAGCAAAGCACTTTGGGGTAACTGGTCCAACAGTTAATAGTATTATCAGGCGTTTGGTAAGAGAAGGTTTAGTAGAAAGCAGACCTTATAGATCTATTTTTTTGACTGAAAAAGGAAAGTTGTTAGCAGATTATTGCAAAAAAAGACACGAAATTGTTTACAACTTTTTAATAAAAATTGGCGTGAATAAAGAAGTTGCTAAAAATGATGCTGAAGGTTTAGAGCATCATGTCAGTTCTGAGACTTTAAGTGTTTTTGAAAAATTGTTTGTCAAGATGGTATTCAGAAGCAGCTGAAGAAACTGGTTTAAAAGTAGACAAAGACCATGCTAGAGAAATAGTATATGGAATGCCACATTCAGTTTGGAAACAAAAATACCAAACTGATGCAGATGAAGATCAGAAAGAAAATTTTAAAAATTCTATTGCTAAAGATCACTAACATGTATGAAAAATCAAATCATAACCAAAAATCAATTCAAAAAAAAGATGATAAACTTAAGAATTTTATAGAGAGAATCGAGAGGCTATCAGAAGAAAAAAATAATATAAATTTTGATATTAAAGAAGTGTTTTCTGAGGCAAAATCAAGTGGGTATGATACAACAATAATGAGAAAAATATTAGCTCTGCGTAAAATGGATATTGACGAAAGACTTGAACAAGAAGCATTGTTAAAAACTTATAAAAATGCACTTGGTATTTATCAATAGATGGTCAATCATTTTGGTGACAGACTTGTAGAACAAATAAGAAAGTTTAAATCCTTTTTATGTCTTGGTGTTGATCCTCATCTAGATTTAATTCCAGAAATATTCAATGAGAATGAAACTATTAATAATATTAAAATAGTTGAAACATTTTGTTTTTCTTTGCTAGAGGCAGTTATAGGGAAGGTTCCAGCTGTAAAACCGCAGATTGCATTGTTTGAACAATTAGGACCAGAGGGTATGATCTTATTATCATCCTTATGTAAATACGCACATTCTAAAGGCTTTCTAGTTATAATGGATGCAAAAAGAGGTGACATAGGTAGCACTAGCAAAGCGTATGCAAATGCTTATCTTGGTAAAGATGCACCATTCCCTAGTGATGCACTTACTGTAAATCCTTGGTTAGGGCTCGATAGCCTAGAACCTTTTTTTAGTAAAGCACAGGATACTGGATCAGGTTTGTTTATTTTAATTCATACTAGCAACAAAGGTTCACAAGACATTCAAGAAATTTTAACAAATCGAGATTTAAAATGTTATGAACACTTAGCTAATATACTCAAACCAATCATTGAAAAAAATAATGGTCAATCAGGATTATCATCGATTGGGGTAGTTTCTGGTGCGACTTATAAGGAACAAGCTATATCTTTAAGAAAAACATTGCCAAGTGCACCATTTTTAATTCCAGGTTTTGGAGCCCAAGGAGCTTCTGCTTCTGACGCTTGCGCCCCATTAATTACTGACCAGAGTGATTCTGGTATAAAAAGTTTTGGATTGATAAATGCGTCAAGAAGTGTGTTATTCCCAAAAAATTCATATTCGGTTAATAGTATTGAAGAATGGCAATATATAATATTAACAGAATTAGAAAAAACTAATGATATACTTATTAATACAAAAATGTAAGAAAGTTTAATTTATGACAAAACCAAATCAACTTGATGCGCTTGGGAATAAAAGCGACATACCAAACCATCCAGACAAGAATGTGCTTGAAAAAGTAAATAATCCTAAGATTGGAGTTAATTATTCAATAAGATTAACTTGTCCAGAATTTACATCTATATGCCCTGTTACTTCTCAACCAGATTTTGCTTATATCATAATTGATTACATACCAAACAAATTTATTGTAGAAAGTAAATCATTTAAGTTATATTTGTTAGGGTATAGAAATCATGGTGCATTTCATGAGGATTGTACAATAACATTAGCTGAAGATATAGTTGAACTTTTATCACCTAAATGGTTAAGGATAGGTGGTTATTGGTATCCAAGGGGGGGCATCCCAATCGATATTTTTTGGCAGACTTGCAAACAGCCAAATGATTTATTTATACCTGATCATTTAGTTCCTAATTATAGAGGACGGGGATAGGCTAAATTTTAAAACTATAAGCTCTAAAAATTTTTTAGGATTTTAATATGGAAACAAAAAAAGTCGAATGGCAAGTCGTTATACTAGTATGTTCTGTAATAATAATCATGATTATGGGAGTTAGACAAGCCTTGGGTTTATTTTTAGATCCCATAAGTCAATTTATGAATAGTGGTAAAGAATTTTTCTCATTTGCAATAGGCTTTCAAGCAATGATGTGGGGCCTTGTTACATTTTTTTTAGGAATTGTTTTAGATAAATTTGGGCCCAAGAAAGTTTTAGCATTTGGTATAATATGTTTTGCTTTAGGCATTTTTTTAATGAGCAATCCTACATCGGAAATTAAATTATTTTCAGGAACAACTCTTATGGGTTTTGGACTTGGAGGCGCAGGAATGGCTACCATGGTCAGTATAGCGGGCAAAGTAGCGCCAGTAAAAAAACGTTCTTTAGCAATGGGTTTAGTTGCTGCTGCTGGATCCTTTGGTCAATTTGCAGTCGTTATTCCTACAATGTGGATGAATAAGGAATTTGGGTGGCAGTTTAGTTTGATTATTCTATCATTAATCTCAATTTCATTATTATTACTTTTACCTCTGTTAAATAATACTGATCAAACCTTGGAAAAAACAGAACAATTCAAAAAAGGACTTAAAAATACAATCTTTTTTACGTTAGCAGAAAAAAATTACATTTTATTAGTTTTAGGATTTTTCGTGTGTGGTTTTCACGTCACTTTTATTGGACTTCATTTACCTACTGATCTCATATCTAAAGGCATTTCTGCTGAAGTTGCTGGATGGTCTTTAGGAATAATTGGGGTTACAAACATTATTGGTACTCTGAGTTTTGGTTGGTTAGGAACGAAAGTAAAGAAACCTCTGCCATTAGCATTTATATATTTGATGAGATCCTTAACTATAACCATTTTTGTCTTATCACCACCTTCTGCAATTATTGCTATTTTATTTGGAGCTGTTATAGGTATTTTGTGGTTAGCTACAGTACCTATGACTAATGCAATTATACTCTCATTTATTGGACCTAAATACTTAGCCACTTTATCTGGTATATGTTTTATTTGCCATCAGATAGGTGCTGTCTTAGGAGCTTGGCTTGGAGGTAGATTTTTTGATTTATATGGTAGTTATGAAAACATGTGGTGGCTAAGTGTTGCTCTTGGTCTAGTAGCATTTTTATTAACAATTACTGTAAAAGAAGAACCATTTTTAGTTAATTCAGAAGTTAAACAAGCTGGTTAAGCACTTAGTTCTTTTATATTTTTATATTCTTCTAAACATTCAGGGTTGGCCAATGCAGTAATATTATTTATTGGTTTATTGTGAATTAAATCTCTTACTGCAAGCTCTGCTATCTTACCTGACTTCGTTCTTGGAATGTCTTTAACTGAAATTATCTTTGCTGGAACATGTCTAGGAGAAGCCCCTGTTCTAATTTTGGTCTTGATTTGTTTCATTAATTCTTCCGTCAAATTAGAATTTTCATTAAGCCTAACAAAAAGCACGACTCTTATGTCACTTTTCCATAGTTGACCTACAACCAAACCCTCCATAACTTCTTCAATTTGTTCAACTTGCCTATAAATTTCAGCTGTACCAATACGAACTCCTCCAGGATTAAGAGTAGCATCTGATCTACCAAAAATAATAAACCCATCATTTTCAGTCTTTAAGATATAATCACCATGACACCACACATTCTCATATTTATTAAAGTAAGCATCGTAATATTTTTCATTGTTGTTATCATTCCAGAAAAATAATGGCATACTGGGGAAACTTTTAATACAAACTAATTCTCCTT
Source organism: uncultured SAR116 cluster alpha proteobacterium (assembly GCA_902539895.1). Taxonomy (GTDB): domain Bacteria; phylum Pseudomonadota; class Alphaproteobacteria; order Puniceispirillales; family Marisalimonadaceae; genus Marisalimonas. The sequence goes on along the minus strand of CACBMD010000016.1, from coordinate 27,904 downwards.
TCTCATTTTTTAAGGAGTTTGCATTTTCATCATATACATGTACATCCATTCCTAAAATTGGACCTTGGATTTCTCCTCTTCTTACCGCGGATAAAGGATTACCACCAATAAAGCATCCAACTATATCTGTTCCACCGGATAAGCTTGCTACCAAAACATCTTTTTTTACATTAGTATAAATATAGTCAAAACTCTCATGAATTAATGGGGAGCCTGTTGAGCCAATGGTCTCTAAATTTTTAAGTTTATATTTAACCATTACATTGATGTTTTCCTTACTTAATGCATCTATGTATTTAGCTGACACACCCATAAAATTTATTTTTTCGCTATCTACAAAACTCCATAAAACTTCTGCATTTGGATAAAAAGGTGAACCATCATACAAGTAAATTGTAGACTTCAACAACAGACCAGAAACAAGCCAATTCCACATCATCCATCCACAAGTTGTAAAATAGAACACTCTACTTCCTTTTTTTGCATTTGAATGCAATCCTATTTCAACTAAATGTTTTAAAAGGATTCCACCATTAGAATGGACAATACATTTTGGTTTACCAGTAGTTCCACTTGAAAACATGATATATAAAGGGTCACTTAAAGCAAGTGGTTCAAAAAGTATTTCATTTTTTTTATATTGATTTTGAATATCATTATATTTTACAAATTTATCATTATTATAACCAGTTTCAATTCCCAAAAGTGGTGCAATAATAATTTTTTGTAAAGAAGGTAAAGCCTCAACTACCTCTATTACTTTTTTGGTAATATTAATTTCTTTACCATTGTACCAATATCCGTCAGTAGTAAGTAAAATTTTTGGTTCTATTTGACCAAATCTGTCTAAAACTCCTTCTACACCAAAATCTGGGGACGCAGAGGAAAAAATTGCTCCTATCGCTGAAGTTGCTAACATTATTACCACAGTCTCAGACATATTAGGCATGTAAGCAGCAACCCTATCACCTTTAGAAACTCCTTGTATTTTTAAGAAATTTGCTAATGCGGCCACTTCAGCTTTTAATTTTTTCCAAGACACTTCTTTTCTGATTTTATCTTCAGATTTAAACACAACAGCAGGACCTAAAGCATCTCCTGAAAGCATGTTTTCAGCATAATTAACTTTACCATTTGGAAAGAACTTACTTCCAGGCATTTTATTTATTGGATCAATGAAAGGTTTCATACCTTTAGATCCGACAACATCAAAAAAATCCCAAATAGTGGCCCAAAAATTAGACTTATTTTCGATCGACCAAGTATGTAAATCAGTAAAATTTTGAATATTTACATTATATTTTTCGTTAACAATTTTTATAAAATTATACATCTGAGAAGACTTTATTCTTTCATCAGACGGGGACCATAAAACAGGATTTAATACCTTCTCTTTTTTCATAATCTATTCACAAAAAAATTAAATATAATTTTTAAAACAACTTTCTGCAAAAAGTGCCATATCGTAATCTAATTCTGTAATTCCGCCTTTATCATGTGTGGTTAGAGTTATTGTTACTTTATTATAAACATTTTCCCATTCAGGATGATGATTTATTTGCTCAGCTTTCATAGCTATGGAAGTCATAAAAGAAAACGCCTTTTTGAAATCAGAAAATTTAAAAAGTTTACTGAAAGCCTCCCTACCATCACAAGTTTTCTCCCAACCATTAATTTCCTCAAATTTTTGTTTATAATCTTTACATTCCATTACCAAAATCCTTTCTATTAACTATTTTTCTTATTGGTTTCATATTTGATGCATAAGCCAAAAATAACTTTAAAACATAATCTATTCTATAATCCAACCACTCAGGAATATTTTTACCATGTGAACCGGGATTAAATTCTTCTACATTTCTGATAATAATGTTTTCTGGTATCCACATTATATGAGTATTTTTGTAAGAAGAAGATCTCAATTCAGATATGGGATAGGCACCACCATCACCACTACTTATTGATACGATAAGTCCAGGTTTGTGAGAAAACTCTCCATTACCACATAATAAAAAAATGTTTTTTGCTGCGGGAGTGGCCATACCACCATATTCTGGAACAACCAAAATAAAACCATCTGAATTTTCTAAATTTTTTGAAATTGAGTTCCAAGTTTCTCCCCACACACCCTCTCCATTTTTTTTATCAGGTGACCAAAGTGGTAATGATGATTTGGCTAGATCTAAAGAAAAAATATTTAAATTACTATTTAAATTTAAAAGATTATTTTTAAGAAGATCAGATATTTTCTTTGATTCAGAATTTATTCTATGGCTTGCAGAGATAATTGAAATTTTCATGGTAAATTTACCGAAAGTTATTATTGTTAATAAAAAATACCTTTAGCATATTATATTTTATTTTTAAAGATCAGATCAAAAAGATGAAACAAATAGAAATTATAAAACCAGATGATTGGCATGTGCATTTTAGAGATGGTGAAATTTTAAAAGCTGTTGTACCAGAAACTACAAAAAATTTTGCTCGTTCAATAGTTATGCCGAATCTAATTCCACCAATATTAAATGGAAAAGATGCATTGCTTTATAAGAAAAGAATAGAAAAAGCAATTCCAAAAGGTGAAAAATTTAAACCCTTTATGACTGTATATCTAACTGAAAATACTAATAAGGATGAATTAAAAGAGTCATATAAAAATGGATTAGTTTTTGCTGTAAAACTGTATCCAGCTGGCGCAACAACTAACTCAGATTCAGGTGTTAAGGATTTAAGGAAAGTTATGCCGGTACTTGAAACAATGGCTGAAATTGGCATTCCTCTTCTTATTCATGGAGAAGTAACAGATAAGGAAGTTGATATATTTGATAGAGAAAAAATATTTCTTGATCAAAAACTTGATTTTATTTGTAATAGCTTACCCGAATTAAAAATTACATTAGAGCACATAACCACAAAAGATGCTGTTTTATATGTAAAAGAGGGAAACAAGAATCTAGCAGCTTCTATAACACCTCATCATTTAGCATTAAATAGAAACGCAATTTTTGTTGGCGGAATAAGGCCTCATAATTACTGTTTGCCAATATTAAAGCGAGAAATACACAGGGAAGCTCTTATAAAAGTAGCAACAAGTGGTAATTTAAAATTCTTTTTAGGAACAGATACAGCACCTCACCTGACAAATGATAAAGAAAGTGCTTGTGGATGTGCAGGTATTTTTAACGCCACATATTGTATTCAAATATTAGCTCAATTATTTGACAATGAGAACGCTTTGCCTAACTTAGAAAAATTTGTTAGTAGAAATGGTGCCAACCATTATAATTTAAAAATCAACGACGAAACAATTGTAATGGTTAAATCAAATCAAACACTTTCATTTAAAAATTACCTTAATATTGATGAAAAACAAAAGATTAAAATTTTTAAACCTGATTTTTCTGTTTTTTGGAGAATTGCCTATTGACTATCTTTTCGCAGGTCTGATTTACAAATAGTTGATTAAATAAAATTATATTTAACCAGAGTTAATATTTAGATTTTAATAAAGCTTATTTCTTCTTTTAGATTTATTTCTAACTTTCGATACCCCCCCATTACTTCTAAAAGAACATAAATACGTTTTTCTGAATTAACTTTTTCAATATTTGCGGCTAAATTCGCAAATGGTCCACTATTAAACTTAATTGTATCACCTTTTTTTAGCTTTTCATTTATTATTGGATTAAAGTTATCTTCATACCTATTTTTTAATGCAATTATTAAATCAAGTGGGATCACAGAGGGTTTATTATTAAAAGCTAAAACTCTTATCACACCATAAGTATTATTTATTTTAGTCCAACTAGAGCTTTTTAGATCAGTACCAATAAATGCATATCCAGGAAAGAGTAATAAATCTTTATTAATAAATTTATTTTCTTTTTTTATTGTTGATTTCATTTTAGGAATGAAAGTTTCAAACCCCTGTCTATCAAGGTTTCGAATAGCCAAATCATATGAATTAGGTTTAATTTGAGCAACCAACCATTTTTTGAGTAAATTTTGTTTCATTTTTTCACTTTTTTTAGTAACAATGTTAGCGATTTTTAAGTTCTTTATAAAAATTTTACATAATAAACCATTACTACTATTGAAAGAATTCACAAGTAGTTTTGTTCCTTGGAAGTCCTATTTATTAAGTTATTATTCATTTTTTAAATTATCATAATTATCAGCATAATTTTGTAAGCTTTGACTACAAATATTTTTGATTATAATTAATTTTGTTATTAAGAATGATCTGGTGTTTTACAAATAAGAAACATATTACAATTAATCTTAATATTTATTTTTCAAATAACATAGCTCACTAACCAATTTATTGATCTTAATATGAAAACATGGTTACTTTATAACTTTAAAACAAAATTCTATCACATTGTAATTTCACATAAATTCAATAACTAAGTTTTACCATACAAATAAATTTGAGAATATTGTTAACATAAACATTAATAATGCTAATTAGACATAAAAATATTATAAAGAAATTTGACAATCAAGCTGAATTGGTTAAATTCAAGCTGAATTATTTGAATAGAATTGCATTATTTAAAATTTAATGCCGTGCGGTAGCTTTTTTTATCTTTTTTTGCTATTTATTTGGTTTTTTCTTCGAACATTAGTCTATAAATAAAATTATAAGACACATTCAAACAAAATCTAGTTCAGGGCTAACACAAATTATCCAATTACTTAGCAGGTTAAAACAATAAAGCTTCTTCAAACCTATTAAAATCAGGTTTCATATCAAAAATAATGCAAATGTTAAAAAAAATGCTTGCCATTTTGAGCCCGCCCGAGCGAAGGCGCTTAGTTGTCCTAATGGGTATGATCCTCATAATGGCATTTCTAGATATGCTAGGTGTGGCATCTATTCTTCCTTTCATGGCAGTGCTAGCTAACCCTGAGCTACTGAACACCAATGGTTTACTCAACACCGCGTTAGTCAACAGTCGCCAGATCGGCATCCACACGCCCGAAAAGTTCTTGTTCGCTCTTGGCATTTTATTCTTTGTGCTTTTAGTCACTTCGCTAACCTTCAAGGCACTTACCACATACGTACAAATTCGCTTTGTGAATATGCGTGAATACAGCATTGGCAAGCGTCTAGTTGAAACGTATTTGCGCCAGCCGTACAGCTGGTTTTTGGACCGCCATAGCGCAGATTTGGGTAAAAATATCCTATCAGAAGTCGGAGTCTTTGTGGGTAGTGGCTTAAACCCAATGATGAACCTTATAGCACAAAGCACGGTTACAGTTGCCCTACTGACCTTGCTGATTTTAGTTGACCCACTACTGGCACTTAGCGTTGGTTTAATACTGGGTCTGGGTTATATCAGCATCTTTGTCTTAATGAGCAGTTGGCTCAAACGCTTTGGCCAAGCACGCATCCAAGCTAATCAAGAACGCTTTACCGCCTTGAGCGAGGCCTTCGGTGCCGTTAAAGAGGTAAAGGTGGGTGGGCTGGAGCAGACCTACGTCCAACGTTTTGCCAAACCTGCGGAAATATATGCCAAAGTAGAAGCAATGTCACGGGTCATCGCGATACTGCCACGCTTTGCGTTGGAAATCATCGCTTTTGGGGGCATGATATTGGCCATCATTTACCTCATGGACAAAAATGACAGTTTTGCAAACGCATTGCCTATCATTACGCTCTACGCCCTTGCAGGCTATCGGCTTATGCCTGCATTACAACAAATCTATATTGCTTTCACCCAATTACAATATGTTGCTCCAGCATTGGATGTCCTAGAACAAAGCCTCAGAAATCAACGATCAACCGATACTCAGCAGAGCCACATAAGCATGCCTCCTTTGACTCAAGCTATCCAGCTTAAAAAAGTCAGTTTCCGTTACCCCAGCCCTCCTAATACCGTACTAAAGAGTGTTAATCTTGCCATCCCTGCGCACAGCATAGTCGGCTTAGTTGGCCCCACTGGTAGCGGCAAAACTACTTTGGTTGATGTAATCCTTGGCTTGCTTGAGCCGCAAGAAGGGTGTTTATACGTCGACGGCCAACCCATCACCGCTGCCAACCGTCGTCAGTGGCAACGCACAATTGGCTATGTGCCGCAGCATATTTATCTTGCTGATGATAGTATAGCTGCCAATATTGCGCTTGGTGTGAATGCTAAAGATTTTAATCAAAAAGCTGTTGAGCGTGCGGCAAAGATCGCTAACCTACATGAGTTCGTGATGAAAGATCTACCTCAAGGTTATGGCTCCACAGTGGGTGAGCGCGGTATAAGACTTTCGGGCGGACAGCGTCAGCGTATCGGCATTGCCCGCGCACTATACCACAACCCGCAAATACTGATTTTGGACGAGGCTACAAGCGCGCTCGACAACCTGACTGAACAAGCCGTAATGGAAGCGGTAAACAATCTCAGCCACGAGATTACCATAATCCTTATTGCGCATCGCTTATCAACTGTTCGCCAGTGCGACCGGATTTATCTACTAGAGCGGGGAAAAGTAAAGGCCAGTGGCACGTTTGACGAACTCACTGCTAATAACCAACTGTTTTCAACAATGGTGAGCACTTAATTAAGCTAGAACTAAAATCAATAATTACTGTATAGGCCCGACAAGTTGAAGTTATCACACAAGATTTCAGAACACATTAGTGAGCACTTAAAGGTGATCGCAGAGTTGCCAGCTTTGTGCTCAGGATCAATCAAGATTGCAGGCTTGCAAATTGCTGAATCACTAGCAAAGGGAGGTACATTATTATGGTGTGGCAATGGAGGGAGTGCTGCAGACAGTCAGCACTTGGCAGCTGAATTTGTTGGTCGATTTAAGAAAGATCGAAAGGCACTTCGATCAATTGCCCTCACAACCGACACTTCGATTCTGACTTGCATAGCGAATGACTACAGCTATGAAGATATTTTCTCAAGGCAGCTTGAAGCATTAGCCAGATCGGGTGATGTGCTTGTTGTGATCTCCACTTCTGGCAATAGCGAGAATATTTTGCGTGCCCTAAATGCTGCAAAAGAACTTGAAATTAAAACGATTGCTCTTTTAGGTAAAGATGGTGGGCTAGCTGCAGCACATGCAGATTTGGCGATTGTAATCCCGAGCGATTCTACGGCTCGGATTCAAGAGGCTCATATCTTAATTGGTCACATTCTGTGTGATCTGGTTGAGCAGGAGCTTGGGCTTGTCTAATAAAAAGCTTCCACACTGGAAAGATATCCACACAGTTGTGTTTGATTTCGATGGCGTGTTTACTGACAATAAGGTGTGGGTTGATCAGAATGGCGTTGAAGCGGTATGTTGCGATCGTGGTGACGGACTTGGCTTTGATTTATTGCGAGCTTTCACGAAAAAAAACAATTGGCCCCTCAAATATTTCATTATTTCAAGAGAGAAAAATCCAGTTGCCTCAGTTCGTGCAGAAAAAATTCAAGTCGATTGTATTCAGTCGGTGTTTAACAAGGCTGATTTTTTAGCAAACTACCTTAATAAATTAAGGTTGAGCGCTGAAGGATTAGTTTATCTGGGGAATGATCTTAATGACCTATCTGTTATGCAAATAGCTGGATTTTCTGTTGCGCCTAATGACGCTCATTTTATAATTCTCAAACATGCTGACCTAGTCTTACCACAGAAAGGTGGCGATGGATTTGTTCGGGCCTTCATTGAATTGTTAATTGGGCTTAAAAAAATGTCTGCTGAAGAAGTTATAGAGCTGTCCTTATCCAAAACAGGAGTAATTTAAACATGAACAGGAGGAATTAAATATGAGTATTTTCTTTGTTGCAGAAGTCGGCATCAATCACAATGGCGATATGGGCATTTGTAAAGAGTTAATTGATCTCGCCGCGGATGCTGGCTGTGATGCTGTAAAGTTCCAAAAGCGCGATATCAATGTGGTTTATACGCAGGAGTTTTTGGATAGTCCTCGCGAAAGTCCGTGGGGCAAAACACAACGCGCACAAAAAGAAGGGTTGGAGTTTAATCAGCAACAATACGAAGAGATTGATAGTTACTGTAATACTAAAGGTATTGAATGGTTTGCATCAGCTTGGGATATAAATAGCGTAAATTTTTTGAGACAATTTGACTGCAAATTTAATAAAATCGCGTCCGCGATGATTATAAGTCATGATCTTTTGAGAATGATTGCGGAAGAAGGAAAGCATACTTTTATATCAACAGGTATGAGTAACTATGACGATATCGAAAAAGCTGTGGATATTTTCAAAGATGCGGACTGCCCCTTCGAACTAATGCATACTGTTTCAACATATCCAATGCGAGATGAAGACGCAAATTTACGGCTGATCCAGACCCTTCGTGATCGCTATCAATGCAATGTTGGCTATAGTGGGCACGAGGTTGGCTTGGCCATTTCTTATGCAGCCGCTGCTCTTGGAATTACCTCCCTTGAACGCCACATCACGCTGGATCGTGCAATGTACGGCTCAGACCAGTCTGCGTCAGTAGAACCGAATGGACTGCGTCAATTAGTTGGTGCAGTTAGAAAAATTGAAAAGGCTCTTGGGGATGGCCAGAAAAGAATCCTCGAAGAAGAAATAAGTATTGCTGATAAGCTTAGGGCACATATTAGATTTGAGTCACACGGTAATTTTTGAGTTTTGACCGAAAATGCCTAAAAGCAAAAACATTATACTAATACCTGCCAGGGCTGGCTCGAAAAGCATTCCTAATAAAAATATGAGACTTTTTTGTGGGAAGCCTTTGATATATTGGGCTATTCAGGCGGGTAAAACATCTTCTTGGGGACGAGTTTGTGTTAGTACCGAAAGTTTGGAAATTGCACAATATGCAGATGATTTGGGCGTTGAAGTCCCCTTCATAAGGCCAGAGATATTATCAAATGACACGACCACAACTGAATCTGTTCTTAAGCATGCTGTCAAAGAAATTGGAATAGAAAATATTTTTAGAATGGCTCTCCTACAGCCAACGTCTCCATTCAGAAGAGCCTCAGATATTTTGGATGCGGAAACTATTTTTAATGAGACTGAAGATATAACATCCGTATTTTCTGTCAAGCAGGCCGTTGCTAATCAGCATCCAGAATGGATGATTGGGATCAACCCCCAGGGACATGTCGAGAGATATACTGGGAAAAATCTTAGAGATAGTTGGGGCACTAGGCAAACTTTAATGCCTGCCTATATTAGAAATGATTATGTATACATGTTTAAGCCTGAGAATTTATTCTCTAATGATGGCAAACTGAATATGTATGGAGACAATCCCAAAATTATGGTTTCTGCACCAGATCGAATAGATATTGATATTAATAATCAAGTCGATTGGGATGTTGCAGAGGTTTTATTTGAAAAATTTTCTAATGATTGCAAATAAAAGTATTATAGGTTTTATGCAAGGGCGTCTTTGTAGCCAAGTCAACGGGAAGATTCAGGCGTTTCCTTGGAATGAATGGGAGAATGAGTTCTCTATCGCTGAAAGCATAAATATATCTGCAATGGAATGGACACTGGATCAAGAAAAACTCTATGAAAACCCTCTTATGACTAGAGAAGGTCAAAGAAAGATTAGAGCTCTAAGTTCTTTCCATCATATTGGGATTCCATCATTAACAGGTGACTGCTTCATGCAAGCGCCATTTTGGAAGAGTGACGATGGCCTTAAGTCTCAATTGCAGAAGGACTTTTTGGCTATCTGTGATGCTTGTTTATCTATTGGAATACAGATGATTGTTATTCCATTGGTTGATAATGGCTCTTTAGAAAACAGTCAACAAGAAGATCGACTAGTTGATTTTTTTCTTTCACACGAGAAATTTTTTACGCATAAAAGCATAAAAGTTTTGTTTGAGTCAGATTTTGAACCTTTAAATTTTAAACGCTTTATCAATCGTTTGCCTAGTGATCAATTTGGCATTAATTACGACATTGGAAACAGTGCTGCGTTAGGTTTTGATCCGAGAGATGAGTTTGCTGCCTATGACTCTAGGGTTGTTAATGTTCATATTAAAGATCGTGTCCGAGACGGAACTACAGTCCCACTCGGTTCAGGTAGTGCAGATTTTGAGCTTGTTTTTTCAGAATTGAAGAAGATTAATTATTCTGGTAATTATATTCTGCAAACGGCGCGCGCTGCGGACGGAGATCATGAGGTAGCTATTGCCAAATATCGCGACATGGTTCAAAACTGGATTGCTGAAACTAGACCTTCAAAACGAATTTAAAAATATTACCTGAGCACTTGGTGGATTTGCTTCTTAATAACAAAGTTGTATTGATTACTGGTTCTAGTAGAGGAATTGGGTTGGCAATCGCTGAGGTACTTAATGCTGAGGGATGTTGTGTTGTGTTGAATAGCCGAAACTCAGATGAGCTTGAGCGGGTCGTATCTGGGTTTTCTGATACGGTTGGTTTTGTGGCAGATGTTTCTGTACCCGATCAAGCAAAACAGCTCATTTCTGAGATATTGAAATCATATGGCCGTATTGATGGTGTGGTTTGCAATGTTGGTAGTGGTCGATCTGTCCCTCCAGGTAGTGAAGATTTCAATGAATGGCAACGAGTGTTCTCGGCAAATCTATGGAGCACGACGAACATTGTTGAAGCGGCTTCTGAGGCGCTCACTAAATCCAAAGGTTCGATTGTTTGCACCTCATCGATTTGTGGTATGGAAGTTGTTCCTGCTGCACCAGTTACCTATTCAGCTGCTAAAGCCGCGTTGCATGCCTATGTTCGTGGTATCTCGCGTCCATTAGGAAAGAGAAGTGTCCGAATCAACGCAATTGCGCCAGGAAATATTCTCTTCGAAGGATCGGTTTGGGAGAAAAAGATAGCAGATAGTTCAGAAACTGTCGCTGAAATGTTGAATCGAGATATTGCGCTTGGAAAGTTTGGGGTTCCTGCCGACGTTGCAAATCTAACGGCGTACTTATTGTCTCCTATTTCTGGTTTTGTTACAGGGAGTATCTGGCCCCTAGATGGTGGTCAGATTCGTTCGTGATTTATTGATTGAGTATTTATGTCAACACATCGATTTGATCTAAGTGGAAAAACTGCTCTTATTACTGGAGCGGCAGGTCTCCTTGGGCTTGAGCATACTGCGGCATTATTAGAATGTGGCGCCACAGTAGTAATTACAGATATATCAAAGCAACAACTTGCAAAAGCGGAGCGTAAGTTAAATAGCGAATTTCCAGAGGCTAATATTTTGGTCTATGAGATGGATGTGTCGAATCCTGATGCGATTCATTCAGTTCAAAATGCGCTATGTGCTAAAGGACTTTTAGTCTATATTCTTGTTAACAATGCCGCCATCAATCCTAAGGTAGAAGATGTAAATGGTATAGTTGAAACGTCAAGATTAGAGAATTTTCCCAGAGAGCAATGGGATCTGCAGCTCGCAGTTGGTCTCACTGGCGCATTTCTCTGTAGTCAAGTCTTTGGTACAGCAATGGCGAATAGCGGTAGAGGTGGTGTTATTTTAAATATTGCTTCTGACTTGTCCGTTTTTGCTCCCGATCAACGACTTTATCGCAGAGAGGGCTTACCCGAAGAGCTGCAGTTAGTTAAGCCCGTGACATATTCTGTAATTAAAGCTGGTTTGATTGGTTTGACTCGCTATCTTGCTACCTACTGGTCGGATCAGGCAGTGCGTTGTAATGCGCTATCTCCTGGCGGTGTGTTTAATGGACAGGATGATGAGTTTGTTAAGCGCCTAAGCTCTTTGATACCGCTTGGGCGGATGGCGGCTAAAGATGAGTATCGCGCTGCCTTGCAATTCCTGTGTTCTGATGCGTCGTCCTATATGAATGGACAGAACATCGTTATAGATGGTGGTCGTTCTGTATTGTAAAAGCTTTTTAATTGTTGATATAAATTATGGATAAGAAGGTTTTGGCAATCATTCCTGCGCGCGGAGGCTCTAAAGTTATTCCGCGTAAAAATATCAAATCATTGGTCGGTAAACCGTTAGTTGGCTGGTCGATTGATGCCGCAAAACAGGCATCATGTATAGATCGCACTATCGTTTCGACAGAGGATGAGGAGATTGCTTCTGTGGCACGCGAATTGGGTGCAGATGTTCCCTTTATCCGTCCCGCAGAATTATCAACAGATGACACACCTGGAATGGCTCCTGTATTGCATGCGATTTCGCAGTTACCAGATTATGACTGGGTTTTGCTATTGCAGCCAACCTCACCCCTCCGTTCTGCTGAAGATATTGATGGGATCTGGAAGTTCTGCCAAGAGCTATGTGCGCCAGCAGCAGTATCTATTTGCAAGGTGGGGAAACATCCTTATTGGATGTATCAGTGTAATGCTACTAAGCGTCTTGAGCCTTTTATTTCAGGAAGACCTAATGTGACGCGGCGCCAAGATTTGCCATCTGCCTATTCATTGAATGGTGCACTCTACATTGCAAGAACTGATTGGCTGCTAGAGCAGCAAGATTTTATAGGGCCAGAAACTCTTGGTTATATAATGCCACCAGAACGATCAGTGGACTTGGATACCCAGCAGGATTGGCAGTGGGTTGAATTCTTAATTGAGCAAGAGAATGGCTAAGAAAATTCTTGTTACTGGTGCAGACGGCTTCATCGGTTCACATTTGACTGAAGCCTTGGTGCGCTCTGGTTATGATGTCAAGGCCTTTGTTCTCTATAGCTCATTCAATTCTTGGGGCTGGCTGGATCAGTGTGCAGATGATGTAAAAGCCAATTTTGAGGTCTTTGCTGGCGATATCCGTGATCCACATGGTGTGCGTGCGGCAATGTCGGGTTGTGATGCAGTTTTACATTTGGCAGCTTTGATCGCAATTCCGTATTCCTACCATTCGCCTGACACTTATGTGGATACAAATATCAAGGGTACATTGAATCTGGTACAGGCGGCGCGTGAATTAGATATTAGTAAGGTCATTCATACATCGACCAGTGAAGTCTACGGAACGGCTCGTTTTGTACCGATGACTGAAGAACATCCGTTGCAAGGGCAGTCGCCTTATTCGGCTAGCAAAATTGGCGCCGATCAGATTGTGCAATCATTTTATTTATCATTTGGTACCCCAGTTGTCATTCTGCGTCCGTTTAATACCTTCGGTCCACGCCAGTCAGCGCGGGCAGTGATTCCAACCATCATTACTCAAATTGCGAATGGTAAGCGTGAGATCCAGCTTGGTTCGTTGCATCCAACACGAGATTTCAATTATGTTACAGATATTGTCAATGGTTTCATTCAAGCTTTGAGGTCCGACAAAGCAATTGGTGAAGTAATTAATCTTGGTAGCAACTATGAAATCTCGATTGGTAATACGGCGAAAGCGATAGCTGAGGAGATGGGCGCAGATATTGAAATCCTAAGTGATGATCAGCGCTTGCGGCCCGAAAAAAGCGAGGTCGAACGTTTGTGGGCTGACAACAAAAAGGCAAAAAAACTGTTGGGCTGGCAGCCTGTTTATGGAGGACTGGATGGCTTCAAGCGCGGGCTTAAAGAAACCACTGATTGGTTTACTAACTCTGACAATCTATTGACCTACAAGTCAGATCGATATAATTTTTGAGTGTAGTAACTAACTCAGTAACACGGCTTTACGCAGTGTTTTTGGCGACTGCAAAATTGCTTTACATGAGCCTAGTCTTGCAAGTAATAAGAGTATTGTGTGGGAGAATGGCTCTCCTTTACCTAGGGCAAAAATTGATTAATCTTCGTTTTAGTGCAGGTTTGATATGAAGTTAATTTTACTGGTTGGTGGTGGAGGGCATTGCCATTCATGTATCGATGTAATTGAAGCAGGCGGGATCTATCAAATCGAGGGCGTGATACAGCCTAAAAAATCTTTTGAGTTGATATCAGGCTATCCGATAATTGGCACTGACGACGACCTGCCTAAAATACTCAATGACACAAAGTCGGCCTTGATAACAGTGGGTCAAATAAAAAAATCAGAAATACGAATTCGTTTATTTAATTTATTGAAAGAGTTGGGCGCCAACCTTCCCGTCATTATTTCTCCGCGAGCTTATTGTTCTCAACATGCTGTTGTGGGCCAAGGATCCATTATTATGCACGGTGCTATTGTTAATGCAGGCGCGCGAATTGGGAAAAACTGCATAGTGAATAGCCAAGCATTAGTAGAGCATGACGTCAAAATTGATGATCATTGCCATATCTCAACGGGTGCACGAGTCAATGGAGCAGTTGCTATCGCCAAAGGGTCATTTGTTGGAAGTGGAGCGGTCATTAAAGAAGGTATTCGAGTAGGTGAAAATGTGATCATTGGCGCTGGACAGATAGTTCTGCAAGATCTACCAAACGGTACGGTAGTGAAACATGCCGTGTAATCAACATACTTTGATCATCGCCGAAGCAGGCGTTAATCATAATGGTGATCTGGAACTCGCCAAAAAACTAGTTGATGCAGCAGCAGATGCCGGTGCAGATTTGGTAAAGTTTCAGACCTTTAGCACCGGCCGACTTACCACGCATACTGCCCCGAAGGCTGAATATCAAACCCGGACAACGGACGAGGAACAAACACAGTTTATGATGCTCCGCCAACTGGAATTATCTGCAGAAACACATGAATTACTAATCAAGTACTGTGATGATCGCAATATCGGATTTTTCTCGACTGGATTTGATATTGAAAGCTTAAACTATCTAATTTCACTTGGCGCTAAGCGTCTCAAAATACCGTCTGGAGAGATTACAAACTTGCCCTACTTACGTCACGTTGGAGCCTTCGCCAAGCCCATAATTCTTTCGACTGGAATGGCCACATTAAGTGAAATTGAAGCTGCGCTTGACGTGTTGGAAAGAGCTGGCACTTCACGATCTCAGATTACTGTGCTGCACTGTAATACTGAATATCCTACCCCGATGCAAGATGTGAACTTGTATGCTATGTGCAGTATTCGAGATGCTTTCAATGTGACTGTAGGTTACTCGGATCATACCTTAGGTATTGAAGTGCCGATTGCTGCTGTTGCATTGGGTGCGACTGTAATCGAAAAGCATTTGACTCTAGATCGTAACTTAGCTGGTCCTGACCATAAAGCCAGTTTGGAGCCCAATGAATTCACTGCAATGGTGCGCTCCATTAGAAATATTGAGCAGTCTATGGGTGATGGCATCAAGCGACCAAGCCCTAGCGAAGCCAAGAACAAAATAATTGCGCGTAAGTCCTTAGTTGCAGCTAAACCAATTCGGGCAGGAGAGCGATTCACTCCTGAGAATGTAACCACTAAACGACCTGGTAACGGCATTAGCCCGATGTTCTGGGATGAATTGATGAATCGGATTGCAGCTCGAAACTTTGCAGCGGATGAGTTGATTTCGCTATGAACAAAATCTGCATCGTTACCAGTACACGTGCTGAGTATGGCTTGTTGCGCTGGGTAATGGAGGGTATTCATCAATCATCTAAGCTAAAACTGCAGCTAATTGTGACGGGAATGCATCTTTCTCCTGAATTCGGTATGACGATTGAGGCGATTGAGGCTGATGGCTTTAAAATTGACCGTAGGGTTGAGATGTTGTTGAGCTCAGATACCTCTGTTGGTGTAACAAAGTCGATGGGTCTTGGGATGATCGGCTTTGCTGATGCCCTCTCAGACCTAAAGCCGGACATTATGCTCGTCTTGGGCGATCGTTTCGAAATCTTTGCTGCAGCTGCTTCGGCGATGATTGCAAGAATTCCGATTGCGCATCTGCATGGTGGTGAGGCGACTGAAGGCGCATTTGATGAAGCAATTCGGCATAGCATAACCAAGATGTCCCACCTACATTTTGTCGCAGCTGAGGAATATCGGCATCGGGTCATACAGCTTGGAGAGCAGCCACGGCATGTTTTTAATATTGGTGGACTAGGAATCGATAATATTCTGCGTTTGAAATTGTTTTCGCGTGAAGAGTTAGAAAATGAACTAGATTTTAAATTTTCGAAGCACAACCTGTTAATTACTTTTCATCCCGTTACCTTAGAGAGTGGCACTAGTGCGCATCAAATGAAAGAATTACTTACTGCATTGTCAGAACTCAAAGATACCGGTTTGATATTTACCATGCCCAATGCGGATACTGAGGGGCGCATTCTGTTTCATCAGATTGAGGCTTTCTGTGCACAGCATTCACTAGCTCGTGCCTACCTATCACTCGGGCAACTACGCTATCTATCGTGCATTCAGCATATTGATGGAGTGTTAGGTAATTCATCCAGTGGACTTATTGAGGTGCCGAGTTTTAAGAAAGGAACAATAAATATTGGTGATCGCCAGAGAGGACGTTTAAGAGCGGAAAGTGTAATTGATTGTGAGCCAGAGTATAAATCTATATGCATGGCACTAGAGCGTCTTTTCTCTACCGAATTTCAGAATATGTTGTCGACAGTTGAAAATCCTTATGGTAATGGTGGAGCAAGTGAAGCAGTGGTGAGTTTCCTGGAACAAATGTCAATTGATGGACTCTTAAAGAAAACCTTTTATAATGTCTTCTAAAACAAACTCTCAGACTAATTTAATTCATGAAAACTGGCGATATGCCATTCTTCCTGAAAACGCAACTATCCAAGATGCAATACGTAATCTTGATGAAGTTGCACTTCAAATTGTAATGATTGTGAATAATGAAAATAAACTTATTGGCACTTTATCGGACGGTGATATTCGACGAGGCTTACTGAAAGGCTTACAGCTAGATAGCTCTATTGAATCAATTATTTTTCGTAACCCTCTTGTTTTACCCGAGGGCTTGCAACGTGATATTGTATTACAATTGATGACTGTAAATAAAATTCGACAAATTCCAATTCTAGATGAAGACGGAAGTATTCTTGGTCTTCATCTTTGGGATAACTCTACGCAAACAATCCAACGCAATAATATAATGTTGATTATGGCTGGTGGTGTTGGCAAACGTATGCGTCCCCATACAGAAGATTGTCCCAAGCCAATGCTTGAGGTTGCCGGCAAGCCCATGCTTGAACATATTATTCAACGTGCAAAGGCGGAGGGGTTCCAAGAGTTCATTATTTCCATTCACCATCTTGGGCACATCATTGAGGATTACTTTTCAGATGGAAGCCATCTAGGTGTGAAGATTCAGTATTTGCG
The DNA here is from genome assembly GCA_902539895.1 of uncultured SAR116 cluster alpha proteobacterium. Taxonomy (GTDB): domain Bacteria; phylum Pseudomonadota; class Alphaproteobacteria; order Puniceispirillales; family Marisalimonadaceae; genus Marisalimonas. Next base: position 10,821 of record CACBMD010000016.1, on the reverse strand, counting down.
CGAAGAAACTCCACTCGGTACGGCAGGTGCTTTATCGCTATTTGATGATAGGCCAAACAAGCCATTTGTTATTACAAATGGTGATGTGATGACGGATATTAGCTACAACGAGCTTCTCGATTTTCATGATCGTCATTCCGCTGACGCGACTATGACTGTGCGGTTACATGAGTGGCAACATCCCTATGGTGTAGTTCAAATGCAGGGCTTAAAAATAGAAAAAATTTTGGAAAAACCCATATCACGCACCCATATTAATGCAGGTGTTTACGTATTATCTCCGTCTGTTCTCGATTATTTAGAGGTTGGAGAGGCATGCGATATGCCAACATTGTTTGAGCGGATTAAAGAGGCTGGAAAACAAACTATCGCATATCCAATGCATGAGCCTTGGCTTGATGTTGGACGACCTACAGATCTTGAAATGGCAAATTTAAATTTTGATAAATAAGAAAAGGCCTTAAATGAAGCGTGACACAAAAAAAATCTATGGCCTTCCCCAAGAAGTTATATTTTGCAAGAAATGTACAGTTTCTAATCAAAGGCCCCGGATAACATTTGATGATCACGGGGTGTGTTCTGCATGTAACTTTGCTGAGTTCAAAAGAAATCAAATTGATTGGGAACAGCGTGAGATAGAGCTCATTAAGCTCTGTGATATGCATCGAAAAAATAATGGTGAGTATGATGTAATTGTGCCTTGTAGTGGCGGCAAAGATGGTGGTTTTGTTGCTCATCAACTTAAATTTAAATATGGCATGAATCCTCTGACCGTGACTTGGGCACCGCTCAAAGCTACAGAAATTGGGCGAAAAAATTTGGATTCGTTCATTTCGTCTGGGTTTAGCCATATCCTAGGGACGCCAAATCCACTTGTTACTCGTAAACTAACACAATTATCTTTTGAGCATTTAGGCGATCCTTTTCAGCCATTTATATACGGCCAAACGAATTTTCCACTCCATATGGCAGTTAAGCATAGTGTTCAATTAATTATGTATGGTGAGAATGGAGAGGTTGAATATGGCGGAGATATGAAGAATGCCCACGTCCCTACTAGAGAAATTAAAGACCATGATAAACATTATTTTTCTGGTCTCCCACCAAAGTTTTGGATGAAACATGGGTTAAGCGAAAAAGATCTGTTTCCTTTCATGTCGCCAAAATTTTCAGATATTCTGTCAAATAAAACTGAAATTCATTTTTTTGGCTATTACAAATTTTGGGACCCGCAAGAGAATTACTATTATTGTCGCGAAAATACAGGTTTTCAGCCAAATCCAGAACGTTCGCAAGGGACATATTCAAAGTATGCCAGTCTTGATGATCAGATTGATGGATTTCATTACTATCTTTCATATATTAAGTTTGGAATTGGTCGAACAACTTCAGACGCTGCTCACGAAATACGCGATGGAAAAATATCACGTGAAGAAGGCGTTGCTCTAGTAAAGCGATATGATCATGAATTTCCTCATAAGTATTACGATATATTCTTAGATTATTGTGATGTTGATGATCAAAAAGTGCATGAGGTTATAGATAGCTGGAGGTCAGAACATATTTGGGAAAAATCCAATGGTGACTGGATCCTTAAGAAACCTATTTGGAATGAATAAATAATAATCCGGATTTGTAAAAATGATAAAATATCCACATAAAATTGATTTGGCACCATTTAATAAGCGAGAAGAATTACTTTCCGAAAGTGATGTTATGTATGGTTTGCCACGCAATATATGTTTTTGCAAGAAGTGCGTTGAATCTAATCAACGTCCATCAACTACCATTGAATTTAAAAACAAACCAGGTAGTAAGAAAGAAGCAATTGCTTTTAATTCTGATGGAATATGCTCGGCATGTCTAGTTGCTGAAGAGAAAAAAAATATTAATTGGGAAGAGCGTGAGACAGAATTAAAAGAGCTCTGTGATAGATATAGACGAAATGATGGCCGGTACGATTGTGTTGTTCCTGGCTCTGGTGGTAAGGACAGTATTTTGGTTGCTCATGAGCTTAAATATAAATATGATATGCATCCCCTCACTGTGACTTGGGCTCCACATATCTATACTTCTTGGGGTAGAAAAAATCATGATAATTGGATTCACTCTGGACAAAATAATTTTCTTATTACCCCAAATGGCAAGGTGCATAGACTTTTAACACGACTTGCACTTGATGTTTTATTCCATCCTTTTCAGCCCTTTATCTTGGGCCAAAAGTCTGTAGGGCCCCGAATTGCGGCAGCAATGGATATTCCTCTCGTTTTTTATGGAGAACACGAAGCCGAATACGGTTCTGATCGAGCTCAAACTAAAACGTCGACTCAAGACAAACAATTCTTCTCATCAAGTGAAAACATAGATTTTCTTATTTCTGGTGTTTCATTTAAAGAGCTTACTACCGAATATGGTGTCGATAAATCTGATTTGTCTCTTTACCTGCCCCTGAATGAAGATACTACTGAAAATATTGCTACGCATTATTTTGGTTATTATAGGAAGTGGCACCCTCAAGCTGCATATTATTATGCTGTAGAGCATGCTAACTTCGAAGCGTCACCCGAAAGAACAGCAGGTACATACAGCAAATATAGCAGTATTGACGATAAGATTGACGATCTTCATTATTATACGACAGGCATCAAGTTTGGCCGTGGTAGGGCAACAGAGGATGCTGCGCAGGAGATACGATCTGGCGAAATTAATAGAGAAGAAGGCGTGGCGCTGGTTAAAAAACATGATATTGAATATCCAAAACGTTTTGAAAAGGATTTGTTTGATTATTTGAGTATTTATCCGAAACAATTTTCTACCGCGAGTAAAAACTTTGAAAATCCCATCATGGACTTACAGTATTTTAATGCCTTATCTGATCAATATAGATCGCCACACATTTGGACATTAAAAGACGGCAATTGGATGCTAAGGCATGCCGTATGGAATAGTTCCGCATGAAAAGTGAATCAAATATACGGCTAGTTGCGCGTTTAGATATTAAAGGTCCAAATTTGATCAAGGGTGTGCACTTAGAAGGTTTGCGGGTCATTGGGGATCCGGAAGAGCATGCTTACCGCTATTACAAGCAGGGCGCAGATGAATTGGTATATATGGATGCAGTCGCATCACTCTATGGGCGTAATCATCTCTCTGAGATCATCAAAAATGCAGTAAAGAATATTTTCGTTCCTCTGACAGTTGGCGGTGGGATACGTTCTGTTGAGGATGCAACTGCAGTTTTACGCTCTGGTGCTGACAAAGTTGCTATTAATACTGCTGCAGTTGCAAACCCTAAGTTGATTACACAAATCGCAGAAAAATTTGGTAACCAATGCGTGGTACTTTCAGTTGAGGCAAAGCAAATGTCAAACAAGATTTGGGAAGTTCTTACTGAAAATGGTCGCGAACGAAGTGGACGTGACGTTATTGAATGGGTTACGGAGGCAGTGGATCGAGGTGTGGGCGAAATTCTACTTACGTCTGTTGATCGCGAAGGTACTAGGAAAGGGTTTGACGTTGATCTTCTGCACGCAGTCAGTCAGTCAGTCACTGTACCAGTGATTGCCAGTGGTGGTATGGGTAAACTAGAAGATGCAATAGACGCAGTAAATAACGGTGGTGCAGATGCTGTTGCGATGGCAGATATTCTGCATTACGAGCGTGCGACAATTGAAGACGTTCGAAATGTATGCCGATCAGCGGGACTTAAGGTGAGATCCTATGAGCAAACCTAAGGTCGTCGTCATTGATTTCGGAGTTGGGAATTTACTCAGCGTTCAGCGCGCCGTTGAGAAATGTGGTACAGATACGATAATGTCGTCCGAGCAAGATGTTATTTCTCAAGCTAACCGAGTAATCCTTCCAGGAGTTGGGGCTTTTGCAAATGGGATGAAAGCGTTGGAGTCACTGGGTTTGGTTAAGGTGATCAAAAAAATTGCTGCAGATGGCATTCCGTTACTTGGCATATGCTTAGGTATGCAGATGTTGCTGGATGAGAGCGAAGAACATGGAGTGACTAAAGGTTTAGGAATTATTCCCGGGCGTGTTGTGCCTGTTCCAGTTTTGGATATTGGAGGCAATAGCATGAAGATACCTCACATAGGATGGAATTCCACAGTCATTGCTGAGGGTGCAACATGGAACAAAACAATTCTGCAAAATTCAACTCCAGGTGATTCGTTTTACTTTGTACATTCATTTATGGCAGAGCCTGATGATCAGAAGATGCGTATTGCCGATTGTTTATACGGAGGTAATCGAGTTGCAGCAGTGATTGGTAAAGGAAATATTTTTGGATGCCAGTTTCATCCCGAAAAAAGTGGAACTACGGGTTTAGAGGTCTTGCAGAATTTTTTGTCTTTCTAACCATATGAAATTATGAGAAGTTTACCATCTATGATGATGACTTAGTTATTTTTTATTTTATTTAATTCATTACTGTTTGATAAATATTTCATACGTGACAACATTTTGTGAAATTGGATATAATAATTTAAATGAACTTAAAATTAATTTTTGCTTAATAAATTACTTTGTAATTCACAGGCAAGCTTCTATCGCTTAATAAGATCCATTTTCCTAAAACAACCAATCTTAGTCAATAGCATATAAATTTATCTAATAAATTGTTATTACGATTGTAACAATATCAAAAAAAAATTAGCAAGCACAACATTGAGTTAACAGGAATATATGAAATTCCACCTATGGTTATTTAAATTAAATGATTATTTCTATATGCAATAAGGAAATAACTTAGCGATTGTTAGAAATTTAAACCTTAATAATATTTACCTGCAAAATTATATTGAAGGTATGCTGTGAAGATTATTCATATTGTTATTAGAAATACAAGTACATTAGATTATTCCATTCCGTATTTATGCTCTCTAAAAAAGAAATTTAAGAAAGCAGAAATATGTGTGCTTTATTGTGTATTAAATCGAAAGCAAATGCTTAGAAATGCAAAATACTACGATAAGGTCTTTAGTGAATATAATATTAAGCAATATGATTATAGCGATTTTCTAAAAATAAATAGTTACTTTTTGAAGGATCTTTGGAAAACCTATTTTTCAACTCCGTACTACGATAATGTTTCTTTCAAATCGTACATAAAAAATCCTCTTTTTCTTAAGGGTAAAGTTATAAAATATATATTAGCCGGACTAAGAAAAAGAATAGACGAATGGTTATGTAAAAAATACGTGGATATTAAAGAAATTATTAACACACTAAACCCAGACTTAACATTATTTGATCACCGTACCACGGTAAATTTTATCGGCAAAGAAGAGTTTAAAGAATTTTACAGAACTAGGAAAAATCCTGTTATTCTAGTTCCTCACGCAGCTCACGTAGACAACGAAACTGATGAATATGCGCCATTTTCTCTAGGTGAAATTGAGTTTCCGCCATATTGCGATCATTGGTGTTCTTTCAAATATGCCAAACCGCATTTAAAGGTACATAAGTCACAGCGAGGCCAGTTTGCCATGATAGGTCATCCGGGATTGGATTCCTCCTGGTTAAAAAAAAGAATGATTGCGTCCAACAGATCCAGAATAAACGGACGCGAGAGAAATGTGCTTAAATTCTTGATCCTCAATAGAAAATTTTTACCGGAAGGCATAAAGAAGCCAGAAGGTATGGACCCAGGTGTTTTAGAGTTTGATGATGTCCTTAAGTTTTTTAAAAACATCAATTCTTCTCTCTTGGCTACTGGGTTGTCGTACAAAATAATTGTCAAACCACACCCAAGTAGTAGCTATCCAGAAAACATTAGATTAATCAAAAAGGCAAAAATTAAAGAGTTTGAAATTAGCTACGAGCCGTTTTTTGAATTATTAGATGAAGTTGACCTTATGATTACAGAATTTTCAACATCCATAGCATTTGCGGTTCTTGCTAACGTACCCACTGTTTTGCTTAGTTCACCACTTCAAGATTATGTTCATGGAAGCTGGCATAGGTTAGAGGAATTGTATAGTGGTTTAAGGTATTTTGTTGATGATCCAGTTAAAGATTTATCAACTGTTGTCATGAAAGCAGTTAAAGATAATATATATGAAAATTTAGAATTTGATGAAAACGATGATATCGATCACTTTAGAAAATTTTACGAAGATAATGCGATTTCACGTGCTTTGCTACGAACAGAAGATCTGTTAAAATGATAAGTCATTCATTGCAGAGAATTTTTAGTTAGGTTTTAAATATGACCGTAAAAATAATGTATATGGGCTATCAATCTTATTTCTTAAATCTAGCTAAAGAAATGGAAAAAGACGAATGGGATCCAGTTTATTGGTCTGTGGTCGCCGATATTCAAGAAAAGGTCAAGATAGAATACCCAAACGCGATATGTCACAACCATTATGATGCAATCAAGGGTATACCTCCGAAGGAATATGCTAACAAAGCGCTAGCGCCTCTATGCCCGTTATTGTTTGAAAAAATGGCTGGTTATGAGAGAAATGCTCTAAGAATGCTTGAAAGAAATGACTCTCATACCAATACATTTACGTATCGAGAGAGAGTAGATCTTTATCGTTATTTAGTGCAGTATTGGAGTACAGTAGTAAAAGATTTAGAGCCTCAACATGTTGTCTTTGAAGAAGAACCTCACCAGGCTTGTGATTATGTTTTATATGCGATTTGTTGCGTGATGGATGTAAATACCATCATGTTCATAAGAACAAAATTTCATGAACGTATGTATCCAGTACGAAAATTTGAAGAAGGTTCTGAAATTATTCGTAAGGCTTATCAGAATGAACTAACAAATAAATCCACTGACTCAGTATTACTATCAAGTTCCATGGAGGAATATTTTTCAAGTTTACAAGGATGTTATGACAATGCTGTTTCTTTGCATCTTTATGATCAGGTTGATGAAGTGCAAGATATTTATGCCAAAAAATCGCATTTCACCCTATCGATTAAAAAATTTATAAAAACTACTATTTCAAAATTTAACAGGTCGGATCTGTTAACTCGATGGAGATTACTTACATCAAAATCAGGTATTTTTTTCGTAAGTGATCAAAAACAAAAGAATAAATTATTTAAAGATTCTAATCTCACATATGTTGAGCACTTGTTTTACAAAACAAAAGCCATTTACAAGAAGCAAAAGCTAAAGCGATACTATAATACTATTTCCGAAAAGTCCTATGATTTGTCCCAGCCCTATGTTTTTTGTGCCTTACAATACCAACCAGAAAAGAGTACGTGTCCGCTCGGAGGTGATTACGACGACCAAATCTTTATGCTAAAAACACTGTCAGCAGCATTGCCAGACAGTTGGTTGATATATGTAAAGGATCACCCTAGTCAATTTGTATCAAGTTATACAAGATATGGTGAACATTTTCGATCCACTGAGTTTTATAGAGAAATTTCTAAGATACAGAATGTTAGATTGCTATCATTAAATAGTGATACTTTTGAACTCATAGATAACTCAAAGGCTGTTGCGACCGTTTCTGGTACGAGTGCATGGGAAGGAGTGGTTAGAGGGATTCCCGCTTTAGTATTTGGCTATGCTTGGTTTAAACATTGTAACGGAGTTTTCTATGTCTACTCTTATGAAAGTGTTAAGGCATCATTGAAGAAAATATTCGATGGATACAAGGTAAATGCTAATGAAGTTAAAGTATTTGCTAAGACAGTAGAAGAACACTCTTTCAAAGGAGTTGTTGGAGGCCCAGGACTTAGGAAATATTTTAATATTAATGATAGTGAAAATTCAATAGCTCATTCATATGCTATAAAGGCCCTCCTAAAAAACAAATAGATCCTCTATGATGTGAAAATTGTATCTTTTAGTAAAATTTATTAGAATAATTCAAAAAAAATTTACATTATGAGATTGAAAATCAATAAAAATCTAATGGTTTGGTTTCTTAAAAAGCTTTTGGGCAGATTAAGCATAAGGATTTACTAATTCATATATGTTAAATCTGATATTAATAAAACATGAAATTTTCAGAAATTGAACTTCCATCAAACCGAAAGTTTGGTATTTTCTTCACAGCCGTTTTTACTATAGTAGCTGTGTATCTATATTATACCAATACTACTAAATGGTCATACATCTTTTGCGGTGTTGGCTTAGCTTTTTTAGTTGTTTCTATCATTAAGGAAGAAGCTTTACTTCCTCTTAATAGACTTTGGATGAAGTTTGGACTTCTTCTAGGTATTGTTGTTAGTCCAATCATTCTTGGAATAATTTTCTTTGGTATTTTTACACCTATAGCAACTTTAATGCGTATATTTGGACGTGATGAATTGCACTTACGTCTAAAGAAAAAAACAACATATTGGATTAGACGTAAAGAAACAGAGGAAAATAACTCATTTAAAAACCAATTTTAATAAAAGTACATTTTATATATTTTATTAGAGAACTTTATATTTTATTTCGATCACGTAAAAAGCTATAGCTTGCTCCTATTATCATTTTAACGTTAATACTTAGTAGTTTTTGATACTGGCAAAGAGTTCTGTTGTAGCATTGTTCATATCCACACTCTTTTAGGTTTTAGGCATGTATATACTAGGCATATCCGCCTTTTATCATGATAGCGCTGCGTCTTTGCTCAAAGATGGAAAAATTATTGCTGCAGCACAAGAAGAACGCTTTACACGCAAAAAGCATGATGCTAGTTTTCCACGCAATGCAATTAGGTATTGCTTGAAAGAGGCAAGTATAACTGCAAGTCAAATTGATAATGTGGTTTTTTACGAAAAGCCTTTTGTAAAGTTTGAGAGGTTGCTTGAAACCTATCTTGCTTTTGCACCTAAAGGTTTCATTAGCTTTGCTAAAGCAATGCCTATATGGATTAAAGACAAACTCTTTCAAAAATCAACTCTCATCAAAGAATTCAAATCAACACTTGACAAAGATATAAATTGGAAAGAGCGCCTGTTATTTTCTGAACATCATTTGTCACATGCAGCTAGCGCCTATTATCCATCACCTTTTGATAGTGCTGCAGTACTAACGTTGGATGGTGTTGGTGAGTGGACAACGACATCTGTTGCCATTGGCAAAGGACGCGACTTAAAAGTTATTAAAGAGATACATTTTCCTCATTCACTTGGGCTACTTTACTCTGCTTTTACATACTATATAGGATTCAAAGTTAATTCTGGTGAATATAAAGTTATGGGCTTAGCTCCCTATGGAGAGCCACGTTACGCAGATTTAATAAAAGAAAAGCTCATTATAGTAGCAGATGACGGAAGCTTTCAGTTGGACATGAGTTACTTCGATTATGCGACCGGCTTAACAATGACAAACAAGAAGTTTGATGCATTATTTGGTGGGCCGCCCCGTACCTCAGAAACCATGCTTACACAGCGTGACATGGATTTAGCTGCTTCAATACAAAAAATAACAGAAGATATTATTCTTGATTTAGCTAAAGGCATAGCTATTGAAACAGGAGAACGTAACCTTTGTCTAGCTGGTGGTGTAGCATTAAACTGTGTAGCCAATGGTATTTTGTTACGTCAAAACATCTTCGATAATATATGGATTCAGCCTGCTGCTGGCGATGCTGGTGGCGCACTTGGTGCTTCGCTGTCAACATGGTATCTTCATTACAATAATGAACGAACTGCATCAAAAGAACGGGATGCTATGAAAGGTGGATATCTAGGCCCAGAATTCAGTGATGCTGAAACTGAAGCTGAATTAAAAGCATGTAGTGCAGTATATATAAAACGTTCCGAAATGGAACTCATAGAAGAGGTAGCTGAAGCATTAGCTAACGAGAAAGCAGTCGGTTGGATGCAAGGACGAATGGAGTTTGGGCCTCGTGCATTAGGTGGACGTAGCATTATAGCTGATCCTCGTTCACCAGTAATGCAAAAGCAACTTAACCTCAAAGTAAAGTATCGTGAAAGCTTTCGTCCCTTTGCACCTAGCATTCTAAGGGAGGATTTAGTTGATTGGTTTGAGCATGAAACTGATACCCCCTACATGCTGCTTGTTGCGGATATTAAAAAAGATAAGCGTCGCACTATGACTAGTGAAGAAAGTGCATTATTTGGTATCGACAAGCTAAACGTTGTGCGTTCTTCTGTGCCTGCAATTACTCACGTGGATTACTCTGCTCGTATCCAGACAGTACATAAGGACACCAACCCTCGTTATCACGCTTTGATATCTATGTTCAAAGAGAAGACTGGTTGTCCCATTGTTGTGAACACATCTTTTAACGTGCGCGGCGAACCCATTGTTTGTACACCTATAGATGCCTTTAAATGTTTTATGGGTACTGAGATGGATGTATTAGCTATTGGAAATTATATACTTTACAAAGACCAACAAGACGAAGCATTGAAAGAAAATTATGAGAAACGTTATGAATTAGATTAAAAATCTGAACGTTTGATTTATAAGTGCCACGGCGGCAATTAAGTATGTGATTTAATGTCAGGCTATAATTCATAATATGCAGATAATTCAGAGTGTTCCCGATGACTCAATGCAGCAAATTTTAAAAGCTTTTTATCGAAGCTATAGTATTTATAAGAAGCTTAAAACGAAATGTAAGTAATTGACATGCGCTTTTTGTTGTTATAATAAAATTAATTCCAAATCGCAATGGTTAACATTTTATTGCATTTGGTACTTAAAAGATGAAAGTCGAGTTTAATTCTGCATTAATTACGCAAAGAGGGTGTTTTTAGTTGAGTGTTTTATTTGAGTTTATAAACTTTTTACGTACTAGAAAAAAACTTTGGTTGACGCCCCTGATTATTATTATGTTTTTAATAGGTTGGTTGTTAGTTGCTTTACAAGGTAGT
>CACBMD010000015.1 GCA_902539895.1 uncultured SAR116 cluster alpha proteobacterium | reverse complement strand
CTCATGATGAAAATTATGAAATAACAGGTCCGCTTGATTTAGCTACTAGGATAACTGATATTGGTAAAAAAGGATCTCAAGTAAACAGATATAAAGGATTAGGGGAAATGAATCCAGTTCAACTTTGGGAAACAACCCTTGACCCAAATGCAAGATTTTTACTTCAAGTTAAGGTTGAAAATGAGGGTGATGCAGAAGAAACGTTTTCAACATTGATGGGTGAAGCTGTCGAGCATAGAAAAACATTTATTCAAGACAATGCACTTAAAGTTAGTAATTTAGATATATAAAAATTAATTTAAAACATTATCCTTTCTCATTATATGCTCTGAAATTTGTTGAGAAGTAAATGCGCTAAGTGTCCATCCAAGGTGTCCGTGACCAGTGTTGTAAAATACACCAGGTAACTTTCCACCTCCAACTTTTGGCACCATATTTGGTGTCATAGGTCTTAAACCAGCCCATGGTATAGCATGTTCGGTAGACACTTTAGGAAAAAGCTTGTTACACCACTTAATAAGAGGATTAATCCTATCAGCCCTTATGTCTTTATTATAACCATTAAACTCAGCAGTACCAGCAACTCTAAATCTATTTTTTCCTAATCTACTTGAAACAATTTTAGCTTTATCATCTAGTAATGACACATAAGGAGCATTTTTTATGCTTTCTTTATCGTCAAGCATAATTGTAATCGAATACCCCTTTACAGGATATATATTGATTTTATCACCCAAGTTGTTAGCTATAAATTTACTGTTAACACCAGCACAAACTACAATCCCATCATAATTTTGTTTTTGAATTTCATTAGATTGATTAAAGGTAAGTATTGGTTGTTTCTTGTCATGATCAACTTTAACAATTTCTGTTTCGTAAAAGAACTTTACACCTTTTCTTTCACAAGCATCAGCAAGTAATTTTGTAAATTTATGAATGTCACCAGACATATCACTTTTTGTATAAAATCCACCAATAAAATTCTTAAGATTTAAAGTTGGTTCAATAGATAACATTTCATCTTTAGAAATTTCTTTCCTATCTAATCCTGCCTCTAGAAGCCATTTATTAACCTCTCTTCCATGTTCTAATGATGCATCACACTCACATAAATGCATAATACCTTTCTCTTCAAGATCTAGTTCAATATTTTCTTTTTTTAGTATTCTTTTGAACTCATCTCTACTATTGATGGCCATTTTAGCTGTTAAAATTGTATTTTTTTTATGGTCTGGAATATTACTTATAAAATCCATTATCCAACTAATTTTATGAAAGTTTAGCTTTGGACTAAATAGCAATGGTGCATCTTTTTTTAACATCCATTGAATACCTTTTCCTATTGTTGACCAACTATTCCATACTTCAGCGTTGCAAGCAGATAATTGGCCACCATTTGCAAAACTTGTTTCCATAGCTGCATAACGGTTTTTATCAAAAACAGATACAACATACCCTCTTTCTAAAAGTTGGTAAGCAGTTGTTATCCCAGTTATACCTGCTCCTATGATTGCAATATTTTTCATAATAAACCCCGTGACAAAGAATTTTAAATTAAACACTACCCCATCTGTCACGGAACCTGAAAGATTGACCAAGACTGGCTTACCCCTTCGGTGGATGATAAAATCATCACTCTCCAGATTATCAACTTTTTATGTTTCGGGTGCCTGAGAGTTTCCGGGGTGGTTGCTCCTTCGGCGGTTATAATTAACTCTCTCACATAAAAAGACTATGATATAGTTACACTATCAATGTTTTAAAATAAAAACAATAGTGTAAAATCTTTAAATTTTTATTTTCTTTTTTGAAACCATAAATACTCCAAGACAAGAAAGAAACAAACCCAAAAAGTCATAAGAAGTGAATGTTTCATTTAATATTAAGAAAGCGAGTAAAGCAGAAATAGGCGGTATTAAAAAAAATAAAGTAGATGTTTCATTCGCTTTCTTATTTGCTAACAACCACATCAAAATTAAAAATGCACCAAGTGAAATAGCAAATATTTGCCATGACATAGCTAAAATAAAATCATTTGAAAAATTTATAAAAAAATTTTCAAAGCAAAGCGCTAGAATAAGATGAAAAATTGCAGCACTTAATGCTTGTAAAAAATTATTTTCAGCCAAGGGTAAATCAGATCCTATTTTTTTCTGCCAAATAATACCCAGTGAAGAAGATACTAGTCCAACAATTCCAGCAAAAAATGCAACTATAGTTAAACCACTAACAAGATCAGAAATTATGATTATTATTGCACCACTAAAGCCTAAAAGGATTCCTATCCACTGAAATTTACTTAAAGTTTCATTCAAATAAACTTTTGCTAGAAATGATGTTAGAATAGGTTGCAATGAAACAATTAATGCTATGAGGGTAGCTGAAATACCTTTAGATAAAGCAAAAAAAACTCCACCTAAATAAAAACCATGGAATAAAAGTCCGCTAATGGAAGCATTTTTAAAAGATTTGAAAGAAATATATTTACGTTTTGAAAAAAAAATAAAAAATAGGAAAAATAAAAAGGCAACTATTCCAAATCTTATTGAAAGCGAAAAAAAAGGTGGGGAATTATCAACTATTATTTTGCTAGTAATGAATGCTGATGACCATAGTGTAACAAAAATTATTGGTATTGTATTATAAATACGAGTAACTCTCTTAATGTTAATTTAATTATAATAAATTATTTTGGTTTTTCAATTGGTCCTCTTTCTTCTAACCATTTATTAAAACCCCCAACTAGATGAGAGGTATTTAAAAGTCCTATTTCGTTTGCTGAAAGTGTGGCAAGGGCCGAACGCCAGTCAGATGCACAATAAAAAATAAAATGATAATTATCATTAAAAATTTTTTTATGATATGGACTTTCAGGATCTATCCAAAACTCTAACATACATCTTGGAACATGCTTTGCTCCTAATATGCGTCCAGATTTTTGGATTTCTCTTATATCTCTAACATCAACAAATAAGTTCGTTTTGTTGGAATGCATTTTAATAGCATCACTCACTTCTAAATTATTTATTTGTTTTTTCGCACTTTCCACAAGTTTAGTAACTGAGGTTTTTACTTTAATCATATTTTTTCTTTCTATTTAAATCAAATAATCAACTTATTTAAGTCTATTAAAAATTAAATTAGCTGCTTTATTTCCTGAAATAAATGCGGACTCAACATTGGGACCTTCCAAAAAATCTCCTGCAATTGCAACTGAGTATTTAGGATCAATTTGAGGCCCTAAGCACTTTTTTTTCACCTTAGCATATCTCCAAACATGTAAACTATGAAACTTAATCTTTGAACTAAAAAAAAACTGTTTTATTGAAGACATTATTTCTTCTTTTAGAAAATTTTTATCTTTATAATAATTTAAATCTGAAAATTTTTCATTAGTATGAGCAGTCCAAACATTTAGGTTGCTTCCAGATGCCATCCAACTCAATATTCCTGGTTTTTTATAAAAATCATAATAAGTATTTAGACCTGATGGAATTTTATCAAAAGTGAACATTAGAGCTATACATGAATGATATGATCCTGTTTTGAGAGTTTTTTGTAACAAAGGAAATTGATTTAATAATTCATGGTTCTGTGGTGCTGGAAGTGTTGAAATAACACCGTCATAACTTACCCATTTTTTAATTTTATTATCAATAATTTTAATTTTATCATTATCTGGTTTAATTCCAATAATTTTAACTTTTTGTTGGATGTGTAATTTATTTGACAGATTAAGCAAAAAATCTCTCATTGTTTTGTTTCCCCTATATCTTTTAGGATCAAAATTTCCAAATTCTTTTATATATTTCCCATTAACTCCAGTACTAATAATTTTTTTAAATTCATGTGTCTTGGCAGTAAAAAATTGAGCACCATGAAAAAAAAAACTTGAACTAGAAACGCTTTTTACTTCTCTAGTGCTTACTCTTCCACCTATAAAATTGCCTTTATCTACAATAATTGAATTTATACCGTAAGATTTTAGCTTTAATGATGACGAAATTCCTGCTATGCCTGAACCAATTATTATCACTTTTTTTGACATTTTTATCCTTTCAAAAATAGTTATAATTTAGAGGATTTAAGATAAAAATGAAAAATTTTAATATAAAATCTGAATTTGTATTAGAAAAATTTCAATTTGATCAAAAATTTATAATTCCACCAGTCAAAGATATGAATGCGGACTCTGTCATAAACATTTATGAAAGTATGCGAGATTTTTTTCCAAAATATCAAGAAAATAATCAAGACATAATTTTAGCCCCTAAATTAGAGAATATTTTAGATAATTTTGAAGCCTTGTTATTAGATGCTTTTGGTGTGTTAAATGTTGGTTCTTCACTAATTCCTGGAATCATTAATACACTAGAAAAAGCTAGACAAAAAAATATTACTCTTCTTGTTGTAACCAATGGTGCAAGTAATAATTCATTTAAAAAAAGAGATCAACTTGCTTCATTAGGATTAGAATTTTCAAATTATGAAATAATCTCAAGTAGAGAAACTGCTGAAATATTTTTGTCATTTAATCAACCTAAGGGTCCTTTGGGAGTTTTGGGTAATGTTTGTAATAATTTTAACATACCCAACCTTAGCAGTTTTGAACTTGAACAAGACCTAGATATGTTTGATAAAATGAACTCATTTATATTATTAGGAACACTACAATGGGATACTGTATGGCAAGAAATTTTGTTTAATTCTTTAAAAGCTAATCCAAGACCTTTATTTGTAGCTAATCCAGATTTAGTAGCTCCACATGAAAAAAAATTTAGTATGGAGCCCGCATATTATGTATCACATCTAATAAAAAACGGCATTCATCTCCCTTTTTGGTTGGGAAAACCTTTCCCAACAATTTTTGAGCTGGCTATAAATAGATTAAATGAGCTATCAGGAAGACATATTCCTTTATCTAGAATAGGTATGGTTGGAGACAGTCTACATACGGATATTTTAGGTGCCAATAGTTATGGATTGAAATCTATTTTAATGACAAAATATGGTTTATTAAAAAACACAAACGTAGGTAGTATAATAAAAAAAACTAAAATTTCTCCAGATTACATTGTTGAGGCTCCATAAGATATGAAAACAGATCAAATAAATGATTTAATTTTAAAAAACATATCTTTCTCATATTATGAAAAAAATAATAAAAAAATTATCTTAGATAATTTTAATTGTAAAATTAAAAAAGGTAGATTTACTAGTATTATCGGCCCTTCAGGTACAGGAAAATCAAGCTTGTTAAAATTAATTGCCGGGTTAATTGAACCTGAAAAAGGAGAAATAAAATTTGAAAATCAGACCTTGATTAAAGTAATTAACCAAGTAACTTTAATTCAACAAAATCCTTCCTTAATGCCGTGGTTAAGTGTTTATGATAATATTTTATTAGCTAATTCTAATAATAGAAAATCTAACTATAAAGACATAGATAAACTTATAAAAAATATTGGGTTAGGGGAGTTTTCTTCATACTATCCTCATAAATTATCGGGTGGTTTATTACAAAGGGTTGCAATTGCGAGAGCATTGCTTTTTTGTCCTAATTTATTATTGTTAGATGAACCATTTGCGGCTCTAGATAACTTAAGTAGAGAGATTATTTCAACTGAGCTTGTTTCAATAATAAAAAAAAACTCCCTTACTGTGTTAATGGTTACACATTCTATAGAAGAAGCAGCTTTATTAAGTGATGAAGTTTTGGTAATAGGAATGGCGCCACTAAGAGTGATAAATAAATTCAATCCTCCCAAAAGTTTTAATAACCAGTCTTGGCAAAATTTAGGTCTCAGAAAATCATTGCAAGATAAATCTTTTAATGGATATTTAAAATCAATTAGAGATACTTCATACTCTGTTCTGCAAAAGGAAAAATAAGTTTGGAAATTAAAAATAAAACAATACTCGTTACAGCTTCAGCAAAAAGATTAGGAAAATTTATAGCTATTGATTTAACAAAGAAGGGCTGGAAAATAGCTATTCATTACAATAAATCGAAAACATTGGCTGAAGAAACAGCGGATTATTTAGTGAAAATTGGTGGAAATGTAAGCACACATCAAGCTGATTTAACTTGTCTCTCAGATATTGAAAAATTAGTAAAAGAAATTGAATCACAAGATTCAAAATGGGTTGGATTAATTAATAATGCCGGTTATTTTAATTATGACAATGGAAATAATTTTAGAGTGGAAGAGCTTCATCGTCACATGTCAGTAAACTTTATTGCTCCTACGCTTTTAACTAGAGCATTAGCTAAATACACCATGAAGATGAAAAAACATGAAAATATTTCTCAAGGCTTTGTAATTAATATTCTCGATGCAAAAATTTTTGGATTGAATCCAGATTACTATACTTACACATTATCAAAACAAGCAATGTATGGTCTTACAAAAATGTCAGCACTTACCTATGCCTCTTTTTTAAGAGTGAATGGTATAGCACCTGGAATAACTTTGTTAGCGCCAGGACAAGATCGAAAAGCTTTTGAAAAATCTCATAAAAAAAACTTGTTGAAGTCATCTTCTACAGTTGAAGAAATTTTAAATGCAATTCAACTCATTATAAATACTAAATCTATGACAGGCCATGTAACTCTTCTTGACGGTGGAGCGCATCTTGCTCCTCCAAGAAGAGATGTTGGATTATAATAAAATATTAGCATGAAGGTAAGAAATAGAAAAATACTTATAAATAACTTGATCATACAAGCATCAATAGGTGTTTATGAACACGAAAAAAAAAATAAACAAAAATTAATAGTAAATGTAGAATTACTACTTTCAAATGATTCTGAACCTAAACAAGATAACCTAGAATCTACGCAAGATTATAGTCAATTTAGAAATTGTCTAATTGATATTATTCAAAGTCAACATTTCCAATTACTAGAAGTGCTCGTAGAAAAGATTCATTCAACTTTGATGGTAAATAGTTATGTTATTGGTGCAAAAGTAAACATCTCTAAACCTAATATTTTTAATGATTGTGAAGTTGCTTACGAGTTATCAAATATTTAAAAACTATCCTTTTTAAGCCTAATTTCTCCAAAAGATTCAGAAGCATTATTACTATTTAAACCAACTGATCTTATAAAATTTTCATCGTCTGCTCTTAAAAATGGATTAATTTTTTTTTCTACTCCCAAATTAAATGGAACAGTTGGTAATCCTTTTTCTCTTTTATTTTTAATTTCTATGCTAATTTTATTTAGCAAATCATTGTTAGTATCAATATATTTAGCAAATTTCATATTAGATAACGTATATTCGTGACCACAATATACAGATATATCATCTGGTAATAATTTAAGTTTTACCAAACTTGACCACATTTGATCCATAGTACCTTCAAAAACTCGACCACAACCTAAATAAAATAAAGTATCTCCTGAAAACAAACATTTCTCTTCAGGCATATAAAAACATACATGACCTAATGTATGACCTGGTGTATGAAATACTTTTGAAGGTATGCCTGTAATATTGATAGTTTCATTATCTGAAACAAGAATATCAATATTTGAAATACGGTCATTTTCATAAGAAGGAGCTATCAATTTTGATTTATAAATATCTAAAAGCTCTGTATTTCCTCCAACATGATCATGATGATGGTGAGTATTAATAATCTCATCTAAATGCCATCTCTTATTATTTAAAAAATTTATTACTGGTTCCGCTTCTCCTGGATCTATCACGCTTGTTAAATTTTTATGTTCATTTCGTAATAAATAAATATAATTATCTGATAAAGCATTAATAATGAAGATTTCTAGCATTTGAATCCTTTGAAAATTGAAAAATTATTAAATAACTAATTAAAATTATCGTATTATAAAAATTAATTTAATCAAAAAGTTTATTTTATTTTATTAAAGTATATAAGTGTACTTAAAGAAAAAGGCGAAACATGAATAATATAGAATTAAATGAACTTAGGTCTAGAATTGATGAGATTGACAAGAACTTATGCCAATTAATAATAGAAAGGCAATCCTTGGCCTCTAAGATTATGGATGCTAAAAAGGGTAGTTTCCCCTTTGATCCAAAAAGAGAAGAGGATTTAATTAAGAAATTAGTACATTTAGGCTTAGATAAATTTTTAGTTGAAAAAGTTTGGCGTCAAATTATTTCTTCTAATTTGTCAATGCAGAAAATCATTAAAATTGGTGTTGCTGGGAATGACGATGAAATTAAATCTGCCTACTTAGCTCATTTCGGAAATTATTTTAAAACTACTTATTTTTCAAGTGTTGTCAGTTTACTTGCTTCATTGGAAAAACAAGACATAGAACTTGGATTTATTGATAGCCAAAGTATTGACAAACTAACAAAACAAACTGAAATGAGAGTGAATTTCGATGTTATAGCAAATGTACCACTTTATAAGGATATTAATCAAAAAGATTATAGCATTGTAAAATTAAAAAAAGAAGATTCTTAGGATAATTCATGGATTTCCCTTCTCCAAAATCAAATATTGAAAAATTACAAACCTACAAACCAAATTTTGGCAAAAGTAAAATAAATAACTTAATTAGATTATCTGCAAATGAAAGCGCGTTGGGTGCATCTTTGAATGCCATTAAAGCTCTTAAAATTTTTTCTAGCGATCTAAATAGATATCCACCACAGGTAAGTGATGAATTAGTAAGCGCAATTTCTAAAAGATATTCACTAAATAAGAAAAAAATTATTTTAGGTAATGGTTCCGATGAATTAATATCAATTCTTGCTCAAACTTTTTTGAACTATAATGATGAAGCTATATATACAGAATTTGGGTTTCTTCAATTTCCTCAAGCCATTGCGATAGCTGGTGCTATGGGTGTTGTAGCAAATGATGTAAATCATACAGCTTGTGTTGATAACATTCTTTCAAAGATAAGTAGGAAAACTAAGTTAATTTTTTTAGCTAATCCTAATAATCCTACTGGTACTTTTATAACAAAGAAAGAAGTTTTTAGACTACACGAATCAATTCCTAAAAATATTCTGTTAGTTTATGACGCTGCTTATTCAGAATTTGTTATTAATGATGATTATATAGATGGTAGTGAACTAGCAGAAAAATATGAAAATGTGATAATGTTAAGAACATTTTCAAAATTACATGGTTTAGCCTCTCTGAGATTAGGCTGGGGTTATGCGTCAGAAAATATAATTGAAAACCTTATGAAAGTACGTGGTCCGTTTAGTGTAAATGTCGCTGCTATCATGGCAGGTGTTGCAGCTTTAGAAGATTTAGAGTTTCAAAAAAAATCTGTTCAACATAATCTCAAATGGATGTCTTGGTTAGAAAAAGAATTGAAATTACTTAATTTGGAATTTAAGAGTTCTATTACTAATTTTCTATTAATAAAGTTTCCTGTTGAGCTTGAGTATAGCGCAGAGAATGCAGAAAGTTTTTTGGCTTCAAAAGGAATATTAGTAAGAGGAATGAAAGTTTATGGTTTATCAAATTATCTAAGAGTTTCAATTGGTACTAAAGAAGAAAATTTAAAATTTATAAATGAATTGAAAACTTTTTTTAGAAAATAAAGATGAAATCAGAATTTAAAAAAATTTCTATTATTGGGTTAGGTTTAATTGGAACCTCTATTTTACATGCAATTAATAAAAAACAAAAAGTAGGAGTTACTACCTTTGCATATGATATAAACTCAAAACACAGAGAAATTGTATCAGAAATGAAAATAGCCACTTTTGTTTGTGATAAAATTCATGATGCAGTAAAGGATGCTGATTTAGTGATACTTGCGGTACCAGTTGGTTCTATGAACACGGTAGCAAAATTAATTACGTCCTCATTAAAAGAAGGCGCCACAGTTACTGATACTGGATCCACAAAAAATTCTGTTATAAACGACGTTAATCCTTACATTCCAACTAGTGTTAATTTTATTCCATCACATCCACTTGCTGGAACAGAATACTCCGGACCTAAATCTGGATTTAGCTCACTATTTGAAAATAGATATTGGTTGATTATAAATGATAAGGAAACAGTTCAAACAAAAAAACTCGCAAACTTTTTTGAAAGTTTAGGCTCTATTGTTGAAACCGTAAGTGCAGAATATCATGACAAAATACTTGCTATCACTTCACACCTTCCACATTTGATTGCATATACTATTGTTGGAACAGCCTCTGATTTGGAAACTGATTTAAAGAATGATGTAATTAAATTTTCTGCTTCAGGGTTTAGAGATTTTACTAGAATTGCAGCTTCAGATCCAATTATGTGGAGGGATGTTTTTTTAAACAATTCTGAGGCTGTTCTTGAAATGTTACAAAGATTTAACGAAGACTTATCGGATCTTCAAAAAGCAATAAGAAAAAAACAAGGTCAGAAATTACATTCTTTTTTTTCGAGAACAAGATCAATTCGTAAAAAAATAATTGAAGCAGGTCAATTATAAAAAATAAATTATGTTTTAAAAAACTTTATCCTTACGTTTGCAACAATATGTTTACAATATTCTGTAAAAACTAGACTAAAAGTTTGATATGAACCAAACCAATTTTCAATGTCATGTTTTTTAGGAGTAATTGCATATGAATGAATTTTTAGATTTGGCATTACATTCTTAAACTCAAGCAAAGCACGAGGCATGTGATAATTACTAGTTATTAGTATGAACTCTTTTATATTATTTTTATTAGTCCATTTTAAAGTTTCACTGGCATTAGTAAGAGTATTTTGTGAGACGTTGTCGAGGTCAATGCAGCATTGAATTAAATGAGGATTAAAGTTTGGTCCTAATTTATTTTTTAAACTGTTTTTGGTAAACCCTGTGCCTGTTCCGCTTACAAGAATTTTGTAGTTGTGTTTTTTTGATTTTTTTAAATCTTTTACAATTTTCAAACCATCTTTAATTCTATTAGTTCCACCAGTTAATATTACAATATTAGGACTTTCTTTATTATGTTTTGTAAAAGATAATATATTATTTTTAAAGTTGTATAATCCAATAAAAAAAAGAACAAAAATTGAAGTTATCATAAAAATAAAAAAGGTTTTAAAAATTCTGCTTAACATAAAAAATTCAATTTAACTAAACATGTTGGCAATAAAACACATGTTAGTATAATATAAATGATTATTTCAACAATTTCGTAAGGTATTTTTAAATGCATGAAACGTGTAAATCATGTGGAACCGTATTTGAACTGAATCAAAGTATTTTGACAAAGAATATTCAGTGGTTGAAATGTGGAGTTTGTAATGAAAAATGGGCTTTACCGTCAACCACAGTAGAAAATCCAATTGAAAATAAAAATAAATCCGAAAAAGTCAAACTAGAATTAGCCTCTATCAAATCAATAGTAGAGGATAAATCAAAAATCTTAGCCAAAAAATCTAATCCTGTACTAGATCAAAAAAATAAAACTGTTGCAGAAATAGCTTCTGAATTGTCATTATCCAAACTTAACGAGAATAATAAAAACAAAATTAAAAACATTAAAAAAGAAAATGATAAAAAGAAAAATAATAAGTTAAACATATTACCATTTCTTTTTATTGCTTTATGTTTAACATTTTTTTTAGCAATTTTCTTTCGTTCAACAATATTAAGTTATAGCTTTTTTTATATTCCAAATCACACACAAAATTATATTGAAAAGATTAACTCTATTTTTGCAAAAATTGACTTGCCTATTTTGGCGGACACCAAGAATTTAAACTTGACCAATTTTGTTGCTAAAGTTCAAGAACAAGAAATAAGATTTACTGGTGCCATAAAAAACATATCAAAAAGACCAATGTTAGTACCTAGAATTAAAATCTTAGGAGTAAGAGAAGATAGAAAAATTATTATGGAAAAAATTTTAATATTAGAAGATAAAATTATCTCTCCTAACTCTGAAATAAGTTTCAATAAATTAGTTAGAGTCAATATTCAAAATCAAAAAGATAATGTAACTGTTAAAGCAACGTTGTTAAAAAAAGTATTTTAATATTAAATGAACTCTATTATCTTTTCTTTTGATATTATATCCAGAATAGTATCAGTTTGTTTTAACTTATATGATTTACCGTTATATATTAAAATTTCTACTGCGTCGACTCTCGCATTATAATTGGATTTCATTACAGATGCATATGCGCCTGTAGTTCTTATTATCAATTTATCATTATTATTAACTTCAGTAATTTTTCTATTTAGAGCAATAAAATCTCCGGTTTCACAAATTGGTCCAACAATATCTGCAATAATTTCTTTACCTGGAATCTTTTTAACAGGTTCTATTTTATGGTATGCGTCATATAAAGTTGGTCTAATTAAATTATTCATTGCTACGTCAATTACAATAAAATTTTTATCTTTATTTTTTTTGTTTCTTATAACTTTTGTAACTAAAATGCCTGCTTCCGCTATTAAGCTTCTTCCCGGTTCAAAGCTTAGCTTATATTCAGAGTCTAGAAACAAATCAGAAATAACTTTTTTATAGGTATCAAAATCTGGATTTTTATTTTGATCATAATATATTCCAATTCCACCTCCTAAATCTAAAGTAGGAACTTTAAATCCTTTACTTTTAAGATTGTCAGCAATAGTTTTAAGGTTTAAGTATGCTTTGTGAAAGAAATTGAAATCAAAAATTTGAGATCCAATGTGAACACCTAAACCAACTGGATTAATATATTTTAATTTGTGCAATTTTTGATAGATTGAGAGTATATCCTCATTATTAATTCCAAATTTAGTTTCTTTTTCGCCAGTTGAGATTTTTTTGTGAGTATTTGGTGCAATGTCAGGATTTATCCTTAAACAAATATTTGCTGTTAGCTTGAGCTTCAAAGCAATTTCATGGATATCATAAAGTTCTTCTTCTGATTCAATATTAAATTGTAAAATATTATTTCTTAATGCTGTTTCAATCTCATTTTTATCTTTCCCAACACCAGAAAAAATTATTTTATCTGGAGTAATTCCAGCAGCAATACATTTTTGAAATTCACCTATAGATACTATGTCAGCCCCAGCACCTAATTTTCCAAAAAATTTTATTATGTTCACTGAATCATTTGCTTTAACAGCATAGTGAATATTTCCCTTGACACTTTTAACAGTGTTTAAAAAGAGTTCGTATCTTTCTTTCATTAATCCTGTATCGTAAATAAATAGTGGTGTGCCATACTTTTCAGTAAGAGCATCTATTTTAATGCCTTGAACATTAAGTTCACCATTCTCATCTCTGTAAAAACCTTTAGGCAACATGAGAAATCTAATTTTTTGTAAATATTTGTGAAGGTTTTATAGGTGTGTCTTTTCTTCCACAACCATAAAAAGAAATAGACGATAAAAATATAACAACTAGAAATATGATTTTGAAATTCATTCTTTATTATTCCTCTAAAAATCTTTTTTTAGCATTTTTAGTAGCTTTTAAAACATTTTTCGGCGCTGTTCCACCATAAGATGTTCTACTTGATATAGAATTTTTAATCTTTAAAACTCCTAATATATTTAAATCTGCATTAGGAACAACACTTTGGATATCCTCTAAAGTTAAATTTTCTAAAGAAGTCATTTTTGTCTCAGCTAACAAAACTAATTTACCTGTTAAATGATGAGCATCTCGGAAGGGTATTTTAAGATTTTTTACAAGGTAATCTGCTAAGTCTGTAGCAGTTGGAAAACCTTTTTGAAGTGCCTCCATCATTTTTTCAGGAATAGGTTCAATATCTGCGATCATACCTTCCATATTTAAAATGCATAGTTCAATATTTTTAGCAGTATCAATGATTGGCTCTTTATCTTCTTGCATATCTTTGCCATATGTCATTGGAAGTCCTTTTAGAACTGTCATTAAACTAAGTAAGTTACCAAATATTCTACCAGGTTTAGCTCTTATTAATTCCGCTGCATCTGGATTTCTTTTTTGAGGCATAATACTAGAGCCAGTTGTAAAGTTTTCTGGCAATTTAACAAAATTAAACCTGTCAGACGACCAAATAACTAATTCTTCAGCAAGCCTAGATAAATGTATAGCTATTAGCGATGATGCAGATATAAATTCAATAGCAAAATCTCTATCAGCAACAGCATCCATTGAATTTTCAGTAGGTTTATTAAAGCCAAGTTTGTCTGCTACAAAGTGTCTATCTATTGGATAACTAGTACCTGCTAAAGCAACAGAACCCAAAGGTAACTCATTCATTCTTTTTCTACAGTCAAGTAATCTTCCCCTATCTCTACCAAACATCTCCACGTAAGCTAATAGATGATGACCAAATGTAACTGGTTGACCAACTTGAAGATGCGTATAGCCAGGCATAAAAAGATCATGATATATTTCGGATTTTTCAATAAGTGTACGTTGCAAATTTTTCAGACTTAACTCTATTTCATCAATTTTTTTCCTAAGCCATAATTTGATATCAGTTGCGACTTGATCATTCCTTGATCTAGCAGTATGTAATTTTTTACCAGTATCTCCTATTATTTCCACTAATCTATTTTCAATATTCATATGTATATCTTCTAGTTTAGTTGAGAATTTAAACTCCTTGTTGGATATTTC
This sequence comes from uncultured SAR116 cluster alpha proteobacterium, assembly GCA_902539895.1. Classification (GTDB taxonomy): domain Bacteria; phylum Pseudomonadota; class Alphaproteobacteria; order Puniceispirillales; family Marisalimonadaceae; genus Marisalimonas. The sequence continues at coordinate 18,127 of CACBMD010000015.1, read as the reverse complement.
TTTTTTTATTTGTTCTAACCCAGACTTAATAGATAAAAACTCTTTTTTAGAAATAATATTTTGTTTAGACAACATTTCTGAATGTGCTATTGATCCTTCAATATCCTCGACATAAAGAAACTGATCAAATTGGATCGATGAATTAAACTCCTCCATTAACTTGCTAGGAGATGTAGAAAATCTTCCACCCCAAATTTTATTACTTTTTTGCTTATCTAAACTACTTTTTTTCATTTTATTATCTATATTAAATATTAATAAATTATTAATCTAAAGTAATACTTAACATGCTTATATCAAATTTTAATAAAAAAATAATAATATTATTGTTTCTAACAATTTTGTCTGGAAATGCTAATGCTGTCGAATATTTAGATAAAATAAGTGATAAAATTAAATTCCCAACTTTGAAGGTTCTGGATAATAAAGAAAAGCCTTTAATATTAAAATTTAATCAGGATTTGTTAACAAAAGGTTATGTAATTAATTTTTGGGCTACTTGGTGTATTCCATGTAAAGAAGAGCTACCTGATTTAAGTTTATTAAAATCTAAAATTAAAAAATTTAATATAGATGTTTTTACTATATCAATAGATAAAAAAGATATTAAAGATCAATTAAAATTTTTATCTAATAATGGTGCTTCAAACTTAGAACACTTCTTTGATAAAGAAATGAAAATTTTTAAAGCATTAAAATTGAGAGGAATTCCTACAACAATAATAGTTAATCAAAATAGTTTCATAATTTCAAAACATGAGGGAATTTTAAAATGGGGAGAAGATGCAATAATTAATAAGATTAAAAGCTTATTTTATTAGTTTCTCCATTTCTGGCACAGTTTTAAATAAATCATCAGCAAGCCCATAGTCGGACACAGAAAATATAGGAGCTTCTTCGTCTTTATTTATCGCTACAATCACCTTACTGTCTTTCATGCCTGCTAAATGTTGTATTGCACCAGAAATCCCAGCAGCTATATATAAATTTGGGGCAACTACTTTTCCAGTTTGGCCTACTTGCCAATCGTTGGGCACATAGCCAGCATCAACTGCCGCTCTACTTGCCCCCATTGCTGCTCCTAGTTTGTCCGCTAATTTTTCTAGAACTTGAAAGTTTTCAGCTGATCCAAGACCTCTTCCACCTGAAACAACAATATCAGCAGCAGTTAATTCAGGTCTTTCATTTTGTGAAAGTTCTGAATTAATATATTTTGTTAATTCAGTATTTTTCTCAGCTTTAATAGATACAGTTTCAATTTTATTTTCATTCAATGAAGCTTTTTCAAATGCAGTTGTCCTTACAGTAATAACTTTACATGCATCTTCGCTTTTGCAAGTGGCTATGGCGTTGCCAGCGTAAATTGGTCTTTTAAAAGTATTTTCATCTATTATTTCAATTATATCTGGAACAATCATAACATCTAGCAAAGCAGCTAAACGAGGAGCTGTATTTTTCCCATTAGCAGTATTTGAAAATAAAATGTGAGAATAATCTTGTGCAATAGATTTAATAAGGACAGATAAATTTTCTGCTATTGAGTTTTTATATATTTCATCATTGCAATAAAGAACTTGATTGAGACCATCAATTTTGCTTGCATTATCAACAACCTTTTGGCAACTATGACCGACAACTAACAAGTCACAATCGCCAAGTTGTCTGGCTGCGTTTACAGTATGTAATGTAGCAGGCAAAAGTTCATGGTTATTATGTTCAGCTATAGCGAGTACTTTCATTTTATATTCCTTCAGTTTTTTATATTACTTTTGCTTCATTTTTTAATTTATCAACTAATTCATCTACAGTTTTTAACATGATCCCTGATTGACGTTTAGCAGGTTCTTCAACTTTTAAAATACTTAAATGTTTTTTTATTTCTATGTTTAGATCTTCAATCTTAATTTCGCTAATTGGCTTTTTCTTAGCTTTCATAATGTTTGGAAGGCTAGCATATCTGGGTTCATTTAATCGTAAGTCAGTGCTTATAACTGCAGGTAATGAAATTTCAATATTTTCAATTCCGCCGTCAACTTCGCGGCTAACCTTGGCTGTTTTCCCTGAAATTTCGACTTTGCTTGCAAAAGTAGCTTGAGGCCAATCTAATAAGGCTGCAATCATCTGACCAGTAGCATTCATATCATCGTCTATCGCTTGCTTACCTAAAATCATCAAATCGATATTTTCTTTTTTAGCAATAGAAGAAATAATTTTTGCTACGTTAAGTGGTTCAAGATTATCGTTGGATTCAACAAAAATCCCTGAATCTGCTCCCATTGCAAGAGCATTTCTTATAGTTTCTTGAACTTGAGATGCACCGATAGATATAGCTATAACCTCATTAGCTATACCTTTTTCTTTTAATCTTAAAGCCTCTTCAACAGCTATTTCGTCAAAAGGGTTCATAGACATTTTAACGTTTTCTAATTCAACACCAGAATTATCATTTTTAACTCTGACTTTCACGTTATAGTCTACCACTCTTTTAACAGGCACTAAAATTTTCAAACTAAACTCCCTTTCGTAAATAAATTATTTTTGATTCAAACCTGGTATCCATAATACATCATTTAATCCATTTTCGTTTAAAACTCTACATAATACAAATAATAAATCAGACAATCTATTCAAATAAATTAAAGATTGTATGTTTATATCTTCTGTGCTTGAAAGTAAACTAATGTCTCTTTCAGCTCTTCTAGCTATTGTTCTTGACTGGTGTAGCAAAGTAGATGCTTCTGACCCGCCTGGTAAAATGAAGGAATTAAGAGGTTTTAATGACTTATTATAATAGTCTATTTTATTTTCTATTTTATCAATTTGTCCCTTTTTAATTCTAAGCGCTGGATACTTTTCTTTTTTTTTCGATATTGGTGTTGCTAAATCTGCACCTAAATCAAATAAATTATTTTGAATTTCTCTGATTAAATTTTTAATTTCATTATGAAGTAAGTTTGAATTTCCTTTGTTTAAGCAAAAGTATACTATTCCCAAGGAGGAATTTAATTCATCAACTGAACCATACGCTTGTGGTCTAGGTGAGTGCTTTGGAACTCTACTTCCATCGGTTAATCCAGTTGATCCGTCGTCCCCTGTTCGGGTATAAATTTTATTTAATTTAACCATTGTGATATCTCTTGTATATTAATAAGCATATAAAAATTAATATTGCTATAGCTTGAAAAATTATTCTGTATCTCATTAAAATATTGCTATGTGATTTGTTGTATTCTCCACCTCTAGCCATTGTTATCAAGCCCCAAGCAAGGATAAGAACAACTAATGTCATAGAAAGAAATAAAGTAATGTTTAACCAATCCATTATAAAATTCCTTCTAAGACATTAATAAAATCATTTTTTTTGTTAATATAGGCAGCCTTGACAGTGTTATACATTAAGCATGCAATTGTCATTGGTCCAACTCCCCCAGGAACAGGGGTAATTTTTTTGGCAATTTTTAAAACATTTTCAAATTTGACATCACCAACAAGTACTCCCTTATTACTAGGATTATCATTATTTTTAGTTTCTAATCTATTAATTCCGACATCTATTACAATCGCATCTGGTTTAATAAATTTTTCATCAATCATTTGAGGAATACCCACTGCTACAATTAAGATGTCTGCTTTTCTAGTATGTACTTCAATGTTTTTGCTTTTTGAATGAATTATTGTCACTGAGCAGTCTGAAGATAGTAACAGTGATGCCATTGGTTTTCCAACAATGTTTGATCTCCCAATTATAACGGCGTTTTTCCCTTTTATATCGTCAATTTCGTGCTTCAACATATAAAGACAGCCTAAGGGTGTACATGGAATAAATTTTGGGTCCCCCATGAAAAGTTTACCAAAATTCTCTGGGTGAAATCCATCAACATCTTTTGATGGGCTAATTAAATTAATGATCTTTTTTTCTGAAATATGTTTTGGAAGTGGAAGTTGAACAAGAATTCCATCCACATTTTGATCCTTATTAAGTATTGAGATATGGTGTATTAATTCTTCTTCTGTAATATCAGAACCAAGTAAGATTTCTCTAGATTCTATATCAATTTTTTTGGCTATTAGGATTTTATTTTTTACATATATTTTACTAGCTGAATTGTCTCCAACTAGTATGACAGTAAGGCATGGCTTACGATTAAAATTGTGTACAAATTCTTTGCTTAGAGGATGAATTTCTTCTAACAGTTTTTCAGCATACATTTTTCCATCAATTATTTTATTTATAATCGTCATAAATTAATTTATAATCCTAATCTATAATCTTGAATTAAGTTTTTTAAAAAGCTCAATAAAAGAATAACAATTACAGGGGATAAATCTATTCCTGATAGAGATGGTATATATTGTCTTATTTTTCCTAATAAAGGTTCATGCAAAGATATTAATGCTCTAAAAATTGTATTTATAATTTTGTTATAGCTATTAATCATTTGAAATTGGATTAGAAGACTCATTATAACATATACGAATAATGTATATAAGTAGAGTGTTATAATTTCATTTATCAAGATCAAAAGGGCATTCATAATTACATAACTATTTCTATGTTGAGTATTTTGGAGATAGTAGCTACCATTGATATTAATATATCTAATATCAATATTTGTCTATTCAAGAACAAACTTTGAGGTAAATCTAAATGTATTTAAAACTAGCAGATAATTTAGCTAAATTAGTTTTTAGGTGTTTTTTTATTAGTATTGTTTTTATAAATAGTTCTTACACCAATGCCACAGAAAAAAAGAATGATTGGGACATAAAAGCCAACAAAGTTTCTGGACAAACAATTTTTTTTCATGCATGGGGTGGCGCTAAGAATATTAACTCATATATCAAATGGGCTTCAGATGAAGTTAAAAAAAGATATAACATAACGGTTAAACACGTAAAAGTAACTGATACTGCTAATGTGGTAGCAAGAATATTATCAGAAAAAAATGTCAAAAAAGACAAAAATGGAGCCGTCGACTTAGTATGGATTAATGGAGAAAATTTTTCAGTAATGAAGAAAAATAATATGCTTCTCTCTGAAAATTGGATTAGAGACTTACCAAATTCTAAGTATTTAGATTTTGAAAATAACCCTACTTTGTTAAATGATTTTGGAGTTCCCACAGAAGGTATGGAAATGCCTTGGGGAGTATCACAATTAAATTTTTATTACGATAGTAAATACATTAAATCACCTCCAAGATCAGCATCTGAATTAAAAGATTATATAATCAGAAATAAGGGTAGGTTTACTTTTCCTCAGCCACCAGATTTTACGGGGACTAGTTTTTTAAAACAAATTTTAATTGAGTTGATAGATAATAAAAGCTTGTTGAAATCAGAGTATATTATTCATAAGCATAAAGATGTTCTTAGCCCATTATGGAAATGGTTAGATGAGACAACTCCATATTTGTGGAGAGAAGGCAAAAATTACCCCCCTAATTATTTAGCTTTAACAGAATTAGTTGCAGAAAGAGAAATTGACATTGGAATGGCCTTTAATATAGCGCACGCTTCAAATGCAATTTCTGAAGGAAAGTTACCTAACACTACAAGAAGTTTCATACATAAAGATGGAACTCTTGCTAACGTCCATTTTTTAGCAATTCCATATAACTCTGGTAAAAAAACTGCTGCTAAAATCTTTGTCAATTTCTTGATATCACCGGAAGCTCAATTAAAAAAACAAGACAAGACTTTTTGGGGTGACCCAAGTGTTATTTCAGTAGCAAAATTAGATAAAAATTGGAAAAATAAATTTACTTCTCTTCCAAGAGGTCTTGCAACACTTTCAAATGAAGAGTTAACAATGAAACTGGAGGAGCCACATCCCTCCTGGGTTAAAATCATAGAAGAAGGGTGGATAGAAAAATATGGCTCAAATAATTAGGTCATAAATGGTAAATAATTTTCTCCGGCTCCTTTCCAAAGTTTCAATAGTGTTTATTGGAATAATTATCACTCTACCTATATTGTTTGGTTTTTTAGGCTTTTTTTTACCATCATTTAATTATTTACCAACTTTAGGAAAAGATGAACTTAGCTTAAATTATTTTTATATATCAATAAATATTCCAGGGATATATAAGTCAATATTATTGTCGATATTTACTGGTTTAGTTTCAACTGCTTTAGCGTTATTTTTTTCTCAAGTTATTCTTTTATATTTTTTTAAAACTAAATTTTATAATTATCTAAAAATCATCATATCACCTTTAATTGCTCTACCACATATTACAATGGCTATTGGTTTAATTTTTCTTTTGTCTCCAAGTGGATTATTATTAAGGTCTGTTTCACCTTGGTTAACAGGTTTTGATAGACCTCCAAACTCTTATTTATTTCCAGATGAATATGGTTTTTTTTTAATATTAGGCCTCATTTTAAAAGAAATTCCATTCCTAATCTTGGTGTCTTTATCAGCTTTGAGAGAGTTTTCTTCATCGAAATTTTTTGATATGGGCAAATCACTTAAGCATTCGAGTTTTTCTACCTGGTTTATATTAATTTTTCCAATCATTTACAAAAAAATTAGACTTGTTATATTTATAATCATTGCATTTTCGTCATCAGTGGTTGATATGTCTTTACTTTTGGCACCATCAACTCCTTCCACTTTATCAGTAAGAATTTTGCAAATCTTTCAATCTTCAGATATGGACTCATTCTTCATAGCTTCAAATTTATCTTTAATACAATTATTTATAATTATAATTTTACTTATAGTTTGGATTTTTTTTGAGAAAATAATTAAGTTAAAATTATTTTATATTTTTTTTATAAAAATCATTTCATTTAAATCAGAGTTTTTGAAAATTACTATTTTATGTTTTAATATAATCTTATTTTTATTATCTTTTATGGGTATAATTTGTTCTATTTTGTGGGGATTTAGTGAAAATTGGTACTTTCCAAATTTTTTTCCAAATGATTTAAACATAGAAAATTTTTTAAATTTTTATTATCAGAATAAATCATTGATTTTAATTTCTATATTTATTCCTTTGATGGTTTCATTATTGTCTATATCGTTGATAATTTTGTGGGTTGAATTATTAGACTATTTAAACATAACAAAAACTCAATTTGAATGGATTATATTTACTCCTTTATTTATTCCCCAAATTTCTTTTTTAATTGGAATACAGAGTTTTATGATATTTTTTAATTTTAGTAGTTTTTTAATACCACTTATATTTGTTCAATTATTTTATGTCATACCATATTGTTTTATCATACTTGCTCCAGCTATGAGAGAAGTTAAAACTGATTATATAAAAGTAGCTTCTAGTCTAGGAAAAAACAGAATAGTTAGGTTGTTTAAGATAAAAATTCCACTAGTCTTACCTTCTCTAATGACTTCATTCGCTATAGGCATGATAGTTTCTTTTGCTTTGTATGTACCTGTTTATTTTATAGGAGCGGGCAGAGTTACAACTTTGACGGTCGAGGCTCTAAATTTAGCTTTGAGTGGTTCTAAAGAAGATCTGGGCATTGCAACATTTTTCCAAATATTGTTTCCAATCTTATTATTGTTCACTGTTGCATTCATAAATAGAAAAACTGTAAAATGGAAAATTTAATTTTAACTAGATTACTTGATAAGCTAATCTAAATCTTTTATAGAATTTAAAACAAAAAATTAGGAGTTCATTTTGTCTAATACATCAGCGTTTAAGGGTAAAAAAATTGCTGTGATGGTAGCAAGTGGTTTTAATGAAGAACAATTTTTAATAATACAGAAAACAATTTTAGCTGCTGAAGGTTCTTACACTATAATTTCTCGAGATATTGGTACGACTAATGGTTGGGCATCAGAGAAATGGGGATTATCTTATCCTGTTGATCAACCAGTTTCTGAGACATTGGCTATAGATTTTGATGCTTTAATTGTACCAGGTGGAGCAAATCAAATTGAAACTTTGAGTAACGATCTTCATGTAAGAAGAATCTTAAGAGCTTTTTTAAGAGAAAATGAACCAGTCGCTTTGGCTGGTGTTTCCTCAATTTTACTTACTACTATAGATGCCGCGAAAGGTAGAAAAGTTGCCGCATCAGATGCGGATAGTGCTCTTTTAATTGCTGCTGGTGCAGAAATTATTGATAAACCAACGGTAAGAGATAATAATTTGATAAGCGCAACCAGTGGTGAGTTAGGAATTTCTGATCTTTTAGAAATGCTTGCACAAGCTATTGTAGAAAATAATTAATAAAAGAGGATGTGAATGGGGCAAATGAATAAAATTAGTCCTTGTATAGGAGTTTGCTCAATTGATCCTAAAAGTAATTTATGTTTGGGATGTCTTCGTTCGTCAGACGAAATCGCTATTTGGCCACTGATAGATAATCAAAAAGCTTTAGAGATTATGAAAGAGATCAAAAACAGATCTCACAATAAATTTAATTCTAATTTATAGGAATTTTCAAATGCATAAATATAGAACTCATAAATGTAATGAATTAAAAATTGAAAATGTTAACGACCAGGTAAAGTTATCGGGCTGGGTACACAGAAAAAGAGATCATGGACAATTAATATTTGTAGACCTTAGAGATCATTATGGATTAACACAAGTTGTTGTTGATGCATCAAATAAGAATTTTTCTATTTTTGAAAGCCTACCTTTAGAAAGTGTAATAACTGTATCAGGAATAGTTGTGGAAAGATCGGATGAAACTATTAATGATAATTTACCAACAGGTAAAATAGAAATAAATTTGTCTGAATTAGAAGTTATTTCCCAATCAAAAACATTACCTTTGCAAGTTAATTCGGATGAAGATTATGGCGAAGAAACTAGATTAAAATTTAGATATTTAGACTTAAGAAGAAGTAGGCCTCATGAAAATATTGTCTTAAGATCTAATGTTATTCAAACTATTAGAAATAAAATGTTAGAGTTAGGATTTTTAGAATTTCAAACACCAATTTTAACCGCTTCTAGTCCAGAAGGTGCAAGAGATTTTTTAGTTCCCTCTAGACTGAATAAAGGAAAGTTCTATGCTTTGCCTCAAGCTCCTCAGCAATTTAAACAACTCATAATGGTGTCTGGTTTTGATAAATATTTTCAAATAGCGCCATGTTTTAGGGATGAAGATAGTAGAGCTGACAGATCGCCTGGAGAATTTTATCAGCTTGATTTAGAAATGTCATATGTTGAACAAGAAGACGTTTTTCAAGCTGTAGAACCTGTGATTAAAGAAGTTTTTAAAAAATATTCAGACAAAAATATTGATGAGATTTTCCCAAGAATCACTTATAAAGACTCAATGTTGAAATATGGTAATGACAAACCTGACTTGAGATTTGCTCTTGAGATTCAAGATGTAACTGACATTTTTAGAAATTCTGGTTTTACTATTTTTGCAAAATCAATTGAAAATGGATCTGTAGTAAGAGCTGTTCCTGGTCCGAATTGTGGTTCACGCTCGGTTGCTGATAGAATGAATAGTTGGGCCCAAGGAGAGGGTGCGCCTGGAATGGGATATATTATTTTTAGTGAAAATTCTGCTAAAGGACCAATTGCAAATGCATTGGGAATTGAAAAATCTCTTGAAATGAAGACCTTGTTTAATCTTAATGATGGAGATGCTCTGTTCTTTTCTTGTGCATCAGAGAGTGAAGCAGCTAATTTAGCAGGAAAAGCCAGAGTTAAAATTGCAACAGACAGAGAATTAATTGAAAAAAACATATTTAAATTTTGTTGGATAGTAGATTACCCTATGTTTGAAAAAGACGAAAATACTGGCAAAATAGAATTTTCTCATAATCCTTTTTCTATGCCACAAGGAGGTATGGAGGTATTGTTGAATGAAAATCCACTAGATATTCTCGCATATCAATACGACTTAGTTTGTAATGGAATTGAGCTTTCATCTGGTGCTATAAGAAATCATGTTCCTGAAATAATGTATAAAGCTTTCGAAATTGCAGGTCACAAGCCCCAGGTTGTTGACAATAAATTTCCAGCCATGATTAATGCTTTTAAATTTGGTGCACCTCCTCATGGAGGTATAGCTCCAGGTATTGATCGTATTGTAATGTTATTAGCTGATGAGCCAAATATAAGAGAAGTAATTTTATTTCCAATGACTGGTAAGGCAGAAGATTTGATGATGAACGCACCAAACGAAATAAACGAACTTCAATTAAAAGAATTAGGTATTAAATTAGACAAAAAAACCAAACTTAATTAATTCTAATTATATTCAATCTATGCATTATAATTGTAAGAAATATGAATAAAATAACTGCTCCAGTTTGATGAAGAGCTCCTAAGTAAATTGGAACCATATTAATTAAGGTAAATATACCTAAGAAAAATTGGAAACATACTATTGCACTCATAAACAGGGAGTATTTCTTAACAATTCCATCACTACTTTGTGTATAGTTTCTGTAACAATATATCAGCACACAAATTGTAGTGAATAAAGCTATATGTCTGTGATGAAACTGAGCTGAGGCAGGATTTTCAAATGGATCTAAAAGCCCATTTTCACCATAATTTTCTGGGATAAAACTATATCCCATTAAAGGGTATTCGTTGTACATCAAGCCAGCATCCATTCCAGCAACAAATGCACCAGCTATAATTGTTGTAAATAAAAAACAAAAAATTATGAAACTGAAGTCTAATTTAATTTTAGAGTGACCATTCTTAAATTCCAATAAAGTCCAAATTAAAAGGAATAATATTAACAATGCATTAGATAAATGGACAGCCAAACGATATTGTGAAACTGTAGGATCATTTACAAGACCAGACTTTACCATCCACCAGCCTATGATTGCTTGTAAACTCCCAAAAAACAAAATAGTTAATAATTTTAATAAAATTGAATTCGGAATTTTATTAAACAAATAAAAAATAATTAACGGAATAATAAAAACGATACCAATTAATCTTCCCCATAATCTATGAAAGTATTCCCAAAAAAATATCTTTTTGAATTCTATGATGCTCATACCTTGATTTTTAAAAATATATTCTGGTGAACTCATGTAAAGTGAGAAAACTCTTTTCCATTCTTCATCAGTAATAGGTGGTAAAAACCCCCAAATTGGTCTCCATTCAACCATTGATAAACCAGAATCTGTCAACCTAGTAATACCGCCAATTAGTATCATTAGAACTACCATTACAATTGTAATGTATAGCCATGTATTTATATATGTTTGATTTGAAATTGAGTTCATTGTAAATTGACGCTTTTTTTATGTATATGTGATGTTTTATCTTAAAAGCAATATTTTAAATATTTTTTTTATTTAATCTTGAAAGTTACATTTAATTACACTATTTAAACTGGATCAATAATGTATTTATTGTTTAACTTTAACATTTTTATAAGGGAGAAAAGGCATGAAGTTTAGGCCACTTCACGACAGAGTTGTTGTTGAGCGCCTCGAAGCAGAGGAAAAAACAGCTAGTGGAATAATTATTCCAGATTCAGCACAAGAAAAGCCAATGCAAGGTAAGATTATTGCAGCAGGTTCTGGAGCACGTGACGAGACTGGAAAGATTCAACCTTTAGATGTAAAAGAAGGTGATGTTGTACTTTTTGGAAAATGGTCCGGTACTGAAGTTAAGCTTGATGGTAAAGATCTTTTGATCATGAAAGAAAGCGATATCATGGGAATAATGGGTTAATTATTCTCAATAAGAAATAATAATTACTTTATAATTTGAAAGGAAAAAAAAATGGCTGCTAAAGAAGTCAAATTTGGTGCTAATGCTAGAGCACAAATGATAGAAGGTGTTGATATACTGGCAGAAGCTGTAAAGGTTACACTTGGACCGAAAGGTAGGAATGTTGTTATTGATAAATCTTTTGGTGCACCAAGAATAACTAAAGATGGTGTTACTGTTGCTAAAGAAATTGAATTAAAAGAAAAATTTCAAAATATGGGCGCCCAGATGGTTAGAGAAGTTGCTTCTAAAGCTAACGATGTTGCAGGTGATGGTACAACTACTGCAACAGTATTGGCTCAAGCTATTGTCAAAGAAGGTTCTAAAGCAGTTGCTGCTGGCTTAAATCCTATGGATCTAAAAAGAGGTATCGATCTAGCCATAGAAGCTGTTGTAGCTGATTTGGAAACAAGAACTAGTAAAATTTCTACTAATGAAGAAGTTGCACAAGCTGGCACCATATCAGCTAACGGTGAAACTGAAATTGGTGAAATGATAGCCAAGGCTATGGATAAAGTCGGAAATGAGGGTGTTATAACAGTTGAAGAAGGTAAAACTCTTGCAACTGAATTAGACGTTGTAGAAGGTATGCAATTCGATAGAGGATACTTATCTCCTTACTTCATAACAGACGCTGATAAAATGAAAGTTGTTATGGATGATCCATACATACTATTATTTGAAAAGAAATTAGCTAACCTACAGGAAATGTTACCAATATTAGAAAAAGTTGTTCAATCTGGTAAACCTCTTTTAATTATTGCTGAAGATGTTGAAGGTGAGGCACTAGCAACTCTTGTTGTTAACAAGCTTAGAGGTGGTTTAAAAATAGCTGCCGTTAAAGCTCCAGGTTTCGGTGATAGAAGAAAAGCTATGTTAGAGGATATTGCAATTTTAACAAAAGGAGATCTGATATCTGAAGATCTTGGTATAAAGGTTGATAATGTAACACTTGAAATGCTTGGTACAGCAAAACGTGTAGAGGTTACAAAAGAAGAAACTACAATAATTGATGGTGCAGGATCCAAGGATGATATTGGCGCTAGATGTAATCAAATAAGAGCTCAGATCGAAGAGACTACTTCTGATTATGATAAAGAAAAACTTCAAGAAAGATTAGCTAAGCTTGCTGGTGGAGTTGCTGTTATCAAAGTCGGTGGAGCTACTGAAGTTGAAGTTAAAGAGCGTAAGGATCGTGTAGATGATGCGATGCATGCTACAAGAGCAGCTGTTGAAGAAGGTATTGTACCTGGTGGTGGAGTTGTTTTCGTGAAAGCAATTGCGGCATTAGATAAACTTAAAGTTGACAACTCAGACCAAAAAATGGGTGTTGATATTGTAAGAAGAGCTTTAAAAGCTCCTGCAAAGCAAATAGCAGACAATGCTGGTCAAGATGGTGCAGTTATAGTCGGTAAACTACTTGAATCAACTGATGCGAACTATGGTTTCAATGCTCAAACCAACGAATTTACAGACTTGGTTAAGGCTGGAGTTATAGATCCAACTAAAGTCGTAAGATCAGCATTACAAAATGCAGCATCTGTAGCAGGTCTATTGATAACTACAGAAGCCATGGTTGCTGACAAGCCTGAACCACCAGCAGGTGGTGGTGGCGGAATGCCAGACATGGGCGGCATGGGCGGCATGGGCGGCATGGGCGGCATGGGTGGCATGCCAGGCATGATGTAATTCTGCTCTACTTTATTATTTTAACACCTCTAGCTTTATTAGTTAGAGGTGTTTTTTTTTGATAATTATTTGATTATTTGTTGCTTACTATTATTAACTCATATAGCAATAAAATATTATTTAAATTAAGTTATGGAAAAGTCAGAGATTAAAAATTTTGCAGAAAAATCCAATGCTTGGCCTTTTGTTGAAGCTAGAAATCTAAGGGATAGACTGGGTAAGATTGAGAGTTCTACTCCCAGAGATGACAATACCCCTGTTCTGTTTGAAACTGGATATGGACCTTCAGGACTTCCTCATATTGGAACATTTGGTGAAGTTGCAAGGACTAACATTGTACGTAACGCGTTTGAAGTTTTAACTGAGAGAAACACAAAGTTAATATGTTTTTCAGACGATATGGATGGCTTTCGTAAAATTCCAGAAAATGTTCCTAACAAAGATTTACTTGAGAAATTTATTGAACATCCTTTAACCAGTGTACCTGATCCTTTTGAAAAATTTAATAGTTTTGGTGATCATAATAACCATAAATTACAGGAATTTTTAGACTACTTTAATTTTGAATATGAATTTGTTTCAGCTACAGAATGCTATAAAAGTGGTAAATTTGATGAGGCACTCAAAAAAATTTTATTAAATTACGACAAAATAAAAAATATAATTTTGCCTACTTTAGGTGAAGATCGTAGAAAAACTTACAGCCCGTTTCTTCCAGTCTGCCCAAAATCTGGTAAAGTTTTGCAAGTTAACATCACTTCAATTAATACTAAAAATAACACTGTAAGTTATATTGACCAAGATACTAAAGAATTAGTTACCGTTTCTATTCTTGGTGGATCATGCAAGTTGCAGTGGAAGTGTGATTGGGCGATGCGGTGGTTTTCCTTAGGTGTAGATTATGAGATGTCAGGGAAAGACTTATCTGAAAGTGTAACTTTATCCAGCAAAATTCTAAGAATTCTTGGAGGAACACCACCTTCAGGTTTTTCATACGAACTTTTTTTAGATAATAACGGTGAAAAAATTTCTAAATCGAAAGGCAATGGATTATCAATTGAGGAGTGGTTGAGATATGGTTCATCTGAATCTTTGAGCTTGTTTATGTATACAAATCCAAAAAGAGCTAAAAGGCTTTTTTTCGATGTAATACCAAAAACAACGGATGAATATTTTTCACATTTGAAAAAATATAATGAGCAAGATGTGCGTGAAAAAATTAATAACCCAGTATGGCATTTACATAAAGGTTCACCAAAATTTAATAATCCTCCAGTTACATATACTTTATTGTTAAATTTAGTGTCTGTATGTTATGCAAGTGATCCAGATATAGTGTGGGGATATGTTAAAACCTACTCACCCAATTCAAAAAGAACTAAAGAATTAGATGATTTAATTAATTTAGCGGTTAATTATTATAAAGAAAAAATTGAACCTCATAAGAAGTATAGGCTACCAAATGAAAAAGAGAGAAAAGGTATTAATGAATTAATTAATACTTTATCAACACTAAATAATGAAACAACTTCTGATGATATTCAAGCTATAGTATTTGCAGTTGGAAAAAAACTTGAATACGAAAATTTACGTGAATGGTTTAAAGGTTTGTATGAGACTGTTTTGGGGCAATCTGAAGGACCTAGAATGGGAAGTTTTATAAAACTCTATGGCATTGAATCAACTATAAAATTATTAGAAAACGTTATATTAGGTAAATTAGTTAAAGAATAGATAAAATGATATGGAAATTTATTACTTTTTTTGTAAGAAAACTTGATCCAGAAATTGCCCACAAATTAACTATAAAATCTTTGAAGATTGGCTTGCATCCAAGATTAAATCAAAGTGTAATTCCTGTTAACCTCGGTAATTTGATTTGTAAAAATTTACTTGGTATAGCTGCTGGCTTTGATAAAAATGCAGAAGTAATAAACAAAGTTCATTTTTTGAATTTTGGTTTCACTGAAGTTGGTACTATTACACCAATGCCTCAACATGGAAATTCAAAACCAAGAATTTTTAGGTTAGAAAAAGATAAAGCTATAATAAACCGAAATGGTTTTAACAATTTAGGTATGTTAGAAGCCAAAAAAAAATTAGAGCATTATAGAAAAAGTTTCCCTGTAGGAAGTAATTTTCTTGTTGGTGTAAACATTGGTCCCAACAAAGATAGTGAAGATAGGTTTAACGATTATAGAGTTCTTGCTGAAAATTTATCAGAGTTTGCCGACTATATTTCTATAAATGTGTCTTCACCAAACACACCAAACTTAAGAGACTTTCAAAAAAAGGAGAATTTAGAAAAAGTAATAAATTTTGTTAAAGACGGCATTGCTATATCTAAAACTTTTAATAAAAAATTGCCAATTTTTTTGAAGATTGCTCCAGACATAAATCAGCAGACATTGAACTCTATTATTGAAACAGCCCATTCACAAAAGATTTTTGGATTGATCATTTCTAATACGACTTTAGATAGAGACAATAATCTAAAATCAAAAAAATCTAATGAATTAGGAGGCTTGTCTGGGAAACCACTATTTAAAAAATCAACTGATATTTTATCACGAGCTAACAAAATAATTAAAAATAATAATTATAAATTATTTATAATTGCAGCTGGTGGTGTCTCTGACAGTAAAACTGCTTATGTAAAGATTTTGTGTGGAGCACATTTAGTGCAATTATATTCTTCTCTAACATTTGAAGGACCTTTGGTAGCAAATAAAATAATAAGTGGCATGTTAGAATTAATGAAAAGAGATCATATAAAAAATATTCTTGATATAGTAGGTGTTATTGATAATCCCAAAGAAGCCATGAATGTTGCAATTAATGGTTTTAAAAATCATAAAAATTAGATTCCTCTACCATTTAACTTGACCTTCAAGGCTTGCTATCTTATAAGACACTAGGCTAATTTTGAGGTATATAATGTCTAGAGTTTGTGAAATTACAGGTAAAAGTGTTATGAGTGGCAATAACGTTAGTCATGCAAAAAATAAAACCAAAAGAAAATTTTTACCTAATATTCAAAATGTTAAGTTCTTCAGTAAGTCCTTAGATAAATTCATTAGCATGAAAGTATCTGTAAGAGCTTTAAAGTCTGTAGAAAAGAATGGCGGAATAGATGATTACTTATCAAAGACAAGTAATAGAGTGTTAGCACCTCAAGCTATAGCAATTAAAAGATCTATTCAAAAAAATTTAAAAAAAGAAGTTAGCTCTTCCTAATATCATTCTTCATTGAATAAATCAGCTAGCTGTTCAGTAACAGCTCCACCCAATTGCTCGGCATCAGTAAGTGTTACTGCTTTATCATAATAACGGGTAACGTCGTGACCAATACCAATTGCAACTAATTCTACTGGTGATCTGTTTTCTATAAATGAGATTACCTGTTTCAGATGAAGTTCTAAGTAGTTGCCGCTATTAGAAGAAAGTGTAGTATCGTCAACGGGCGCACCATCGCTTATAACCATAAGGATTTTTCTATCTTCAACTCTACCTAATAGTCGTTCATGTGCCCAGATTAATGCCTCACCATCTATGTTCTCCTTTAAAATTCCCTCTCTAAGCATTAATCCAAGTGAGTTTTTTGCCCTTCTCCATGGTGCGTCTGCTGGTTTATAAATTATATGCCTTAAGTCATTCAATCTTCCAGGATAAGTTGGTTTACCTTCATTTATCCATTGTTCCCGCGATTGACCACCCTTCCATGCTTTTGTGGTGAAACCCAAGATTTCAACTTTGACACCACATCTTTCAAGTGTTCTAGCCATAATGTCAGCACAAATTGCTGCAATAGTTATAGGCCTACCCCTCATTGACCCAGAATTATCTATTAGCAAAGTCACTATAGTATCTCTAAATTTCATATCTTTCTCTTGCTTATAAGAAAGTGGGAATAATGGTTGAGTAATTACTCTAGCTAATTTTGATGCATCTAACATCCCTTCTTCAAGATCAAAGTTCCAGGATCTATTCTGTTTAGCTTGTAATTTTCTTTGAAGTTTATTAGCCAATCTAGCTATAGCACCTTGAAGATTTTCAAGTTGTTTATCAAGTGTCCCTCTAAGCCGGCTTAGTTCATCTTCTTCACATAATTCTGTAGCATTGACGATTTCGTCGTATTTAGTAGAAAAGACTTGATAATTATAATTAATATTATTTTTACCTATGTTATCCCCTGACAAAGGATTAGGAACGATTTCACCCTCACTCTCTCCATCTTCATTATCAGCATCGGCGTCTTGAGTATCACCTTGTATTTCTTGATCATTGTCTTGGGCATCACTACTACTATCTAATCCGGCATCTTCATCGTTATTACTTTCACTTTCTGCAGATGAATCGTTTTCTTCATTCTCATCTGGATTGTTGTCTTCAGTATCCTCATTTTCACCATCATTATTAGGATCTCTTTCTCCAATGTCAGCATGTAATGCTGATAACAATTCTTTTGTGTATTTTGCAAAAACTTCTTGATTAGTAGTATTTTCTGCGAGTTGGTTTAGAAGGTTACCAATTTTGTTATTAATCCAAGGTCGCCATTTCTCCAAAGAAACAGATGTATTAGGAGGGGAGTTAGAACCAGTAATTTTCTCTCTTATTACTAAGTGCAAAGCATTCACTAATGCTTCCTTATCTTCTCCACCCGGAACAGGTAAAATTGTTTCTTTAAATTTTTCAACAACTAAATTTTGTAAATTTTTTTTAATACCGTGAAGATTCTTGGA
>CACBMD010000014.1 GCA_902539895.1 uncultured SAR116 cluster alpha proteobacterium | reverse complement strand
CACATGAAATATTTATATAAATTTATAAAGGTATTTAATGATAGAAGAGATTTTTAGAAAAAATTATGTAAGAGATTTTTCAAGTATTGGAAAATCAAATATAATTTGCTCAAATGCCATGTTGGCCTCTTCTCATCCAATTGCTTCATCAGTAGGACTAGATGTATTAAAAAGTGGAGGAAATGCAGTCGATGCTGCTATCGCTATGAATACTGTTCTTTGTATTGCTGAGCCACATATGACTGGAGTTGGTGGCGACTGTTTTGTGATGATATCAGTAGACGGGAGCAAAAATATTAAAGCTCTTAATGGATCAGGTAAATCTTCTTCAAATGCTAAAGCAAGCACCCTTCGTAAAAGAAATGTATCAGTGATCACTCCAGAAATGCCTGATGCAATAACAATACCTGGAGCTGTCGCGGCATGGTTTTTACTTCATAAAGAGTACGGTTTCATGCCTTGGAAAGAATTATTCATTCCAGCAATAAAATATGCACAACAAGGTATTATGGTTCATGAGAGAGTGGCGTTAGATTGGTCAAAAAATAAACAAAAATTATCTTTAGACTCTGATACATCAAAGCTTTTCCTTAAAAATGGAAAATCATTTGAGTTCATAGATAATTTTAAAAATGAAAACTTATCAGAAACTTTTCAAACAATTGCCCAAGAAGGTTATGATGGTTTCTATCATGGGTGGGTTGCTAATGACATGTTGAAAAAACTTAAATCAATTGGAGGAAATCATACCTTAAATGATTTTGGTAATACGACCGCTGAATGGGTTAAACCAATTTCTTCAGATTATAGGGGCTTTCGTCTTCATGAATGCCCTCCAAATGGACAAGGTTTGGTTGCATTAATTATTTTATCAATTCTTGAAAAATTTGATTTAAAAAAAATGTCCAAAGCTGACTACGCACATTTATTTTGTGAGGCAACAAAAATAGGTTATTTTTTAAGAGATGAGTATCTTGCAGATCCAGAACTAAACAAACTATCTGTTGATAATTTTCTAAATTCAAATTTATTAGATCAATATGCGTCCACCATTGATATGAAAAAAGTAAAGATTTATAGTTTAAGTGATTTTCCAGATCATCCTGATACAATTTATCTTACTGTGAGAGATGAAAATGGAATCACTATTTCATTTATCAATTCTCTCTTTGATGCCTTTGGTAGTGGTATTACAGCTCCTAAAAGTGGTGTTCTTTTTCATTGTAGAGGAAGAGCATTTAATACTATTGAGGGTCATCCCAATGAGTTAAATCCAAATAAAAGGCCAGTGCATACCATAATCCCTGCCATGATTTCAAAAAATAATAAATTGATAGGATCATTTGGTGTTATGGGTGGTCAATACCAAGCTGCTGGTCACGCTTATGTTTTATCTCAAATTATTGATTTTGGCTTAAACCCACAACTTGCTCTAAATTATCCCCGTATTTTCCCAAATAATAATGTTTTAGATATTGAAGATGATTTTGACTTAAATTTAATAAATGAATTAAAGTTAAAAGGGCATCAAATTAATTATCCAGTACCTCCTATAGGTGGTGGTCAAATGATTTTAATTGATGAAGAAAGGGATGTGTTAATTGGTGCAAGTGATTGGCGTAAGGATGGTCTTGCAATAGGATATTAATCTATTTACTCTTAATTTCTCGGTATGTGATCAAAAGACAAGAACCAATTACGACTAAGCCACCAATAACTTGGTTTATTGTTGGTACTTCATTCCAAATGATAAATCCAAAAAGCGTCGCTAATGGAATCGCTAAATATCTCAGTGTCACTAAAATTGTAGCCTCTGCATATTTATAACTCTGGGCCATAAGATATTGAACAAATGATCCTATCATCCCAAGTGTGATCAAAGTATAGAGTATGTTGTTAGGCGTTATTAAAATTTCTATTCCATAATCACCTATTTTTCCATAGAACTTAGTCCCAAAAAAAATAATAGTAAAAGTGATAACTAAGGAAGTTAATAGATTATGAATTAGAGCTGTAGTCGTAGGATGTTCTGTTTTACCAATTTTTCTTAATATAAGAGCAAGCGCTGCGTGTGTTAATGCGCTTCCAAATGCAAGATAAACACCTAATGCAGACAATTCTGATGTTTCATTAATAATACTGATTGGATTTATCATTAAAAAAACACCAATTAATCCAAATATAACTGCTGACCATCTAACTAGACCTATTTTTTCTCCTAAGACAAATGGAGATAAGAGAGTTACATAAATAGCAGAACTCTGAGCAAGAGCTGTAGTAAGTCCAATAGGAATTAACTGTAGTGAGGAAAAAACCATTATCATAGTAACGAAACCAAAAAATGATCTTAAAGCAATGTTTTTCCAATTATTCACTTGAAATAAATAAGATTTTCTAGCTACGTAAGCTAAAATAAATAAGATAGGTAATGAATATGCAAATCTAGAAAATAAAGTAATAATAAAATCTACTTCACCTGATAAAGACTTGATTATCATGTGAGTAAATAGTGATAAAAATATAAATATAATCCAAATGAGAGAACCAATAATATTTGAAGACATATTTGACCAAATAATAAAATGAACTTGAAAAAAAATACTTTAAATAATAACAATAAATTTAACAATCTAATAAAAAATAATCCGCTCTAAAAGGATAAAATTAAATGACAAAAACAGTTATAATTGTTGGTTCTGGTAACGCTGCTTTATCAGCAGGAATAGCCGCTTTAGAAAAGGGAGCAGATGTAACTATTTATGAAAAAGCAGACATAAAAATGGCTGGTGGAAACACCAAGTATACAGCCGGTGCAATGCGATTTGCTTATGATAATAGTAACCAGTTAATGGATCTTTTAAAAAATCCTAATGATGAGAGACTTAAAGATACAGATTTTGGTTCTTACACCCAAGAAAAATTTGAAAAAGACTTGTTAAACTTCAATGATGGTAGATCACTTAGTCATGAGCAAAAAATTTTGGTTTCTAAATCATTAGAGACAATAAAGTGGCTTTCTTCACATAATGTCAAATTTGAACCTATATACTCGAGGCAAAGCTTTTTGAAAAATGGCAAGCATATTTTTTGGGGAGGGTTAACACTTGCATCACAAAATGAAGGTGTTGGTTTATTTGACCAAGAATTAGCAGCATTTTTAACATTAGGTGGAAAAATTTTTTATCAAAGCCCTGTTACAAACCTATTTTATGAAGCTGGACAGGTGAAGGGAGTTTATGTGAATGGTGAAAAAGTAATTGTTGACGCAGTTATTTTAGCATCAGGTGGGTTCGAGGCTAATGATGAACTTCGAAAATCCTATATTGGCAACAACTGGCTAAAGGCCAAAGTAAGAGGAACGCCTCACAATACAGGAGATGGCCTGAAGATGGCGTTAGAAATTGGTGCAGCGAAACATGGTCTATATGATGGCTGTCATGCCACTCCCATGGATTTACACATGAAAAATTATGGCGGTTTAGAATTAGAACCAAGCGAAAGAAAAAATTATAGAAAGATATGCTATTTTTTAGGAATCATGATCAATGCAAATGGCAAAAGATTTTTAGATGAGGGTAAAAATTTTAGAAATTATACATATGCTCAATATGGAAAAAGAGTTTTAGATCAGCCTGGAAATTTTGCTTGGCAGATTTTTGATAGTAAGGTTTTTGATTTACTTTATGAAGAATATACATTCCATGACGCTCACTATGTTGAAGCTGATACTATTGACGAGTTAATAAAAAAAATGGACGGTGTTGATAAAGCTGAAACTAAGAAAACTATTGATCAATATAATAATTCAGTTGATCTTAATACTATTTTTGATCCGACTACTCTTGATGGAAAATCAACAAAGGGTCTCGAAATTAAAAAATCTAATTGGGCACAGAAAATAGATAAAGGACCTTTTAAGGCGTTTCCTGTTACTGGTGGCATTACATTTACTTATGGTGGATTAAAAGTAGATAAAAATGGATCAGTATTGGATATTAAAGATAATCCTATAAAAGGCTTATTTGCTTGTGGGGAATTAGTAGGAGGTGTGTTTTTTAACGGATATCCTGGTGGATCAGGCTTAACGTCCGGTGCAGTCTTTGGAAGAATGGCTGGTTATGGTTCAGTAAAAGAAGGATAAGTATGAAAAAAATTAAAGTGGCAATTTTGGACGATTATCAAAACGTTACACATCATTTCGCAAATTGGGAAAAGCTTAGTGAAAAAATAGAACTTCAAATATTCAATGAATATATAGGAGATGCACCCAACTTGACAGAGAAACTATCTGATTATGATGTTTTGTGTTTAATGAGAGAGAGGACACCACTTCCTGGAACCTTGATAAATAAACTTCCAAATTTAAAACTAGTCATTACGAGTGGAATGTGGAATGCCTCTGTTGATGCAGAAATTTTAAAAGAAAAAAATATAGTTTATTGTGGCACTGAAACTAAAATTCACTCTACTGCAGAATTAGCATGGGCTCTAATAATGAATGCATGGAGAGGATTGCAGACAGAAATTCAAAATATGAAAGATGGTAATTGGCAAACTACTATTGGAAGAGGTCTAAAGGGAAATACTTTAGGTATTTTGGGTCTTGGTAAACAAGGCCTACAAGTAGCTAATTATGCTAAAGCTTTTGGAATGAGGGTGATAGCTTGGAGCCATAATTTAAAGAAAGAAGATTGCAATAAAGTTGGTGTTGAATATGTGAATAGTAATGATCTATTTAAAATGTCGGATATTTTAACCATTCATACAAGATTATCAGACAGAACGAGGGGTTATATTGATAAAAATAATCTTAAGTTAATGAAAAAAAATTCTGTTATTGTAAATACTAGTAGAGGACCAATAATTAAAGAAAAAGATCTAATAGATGCGCTTAATAGTGAAGTTATATCATTTGCCGCTTTAGATGTTTATGATCAAGAACCCCTTCCAAAAAATCATATTTTAAGAAATACAAAAAATTTAATTCTTACACCACATATTGGTTACGTCTCGGAAGAGGCATATGAAAAATTTTTTAATGGTTACTTAAAAGCAGTTGAAGCTTTTATAAATAAAAATCCAATCAATCAAATTTCTTAAAATTATAACCAATTATCAAGAACCCATTGAGGAGTTTTTAATTGTTTATAAACTTTTTTAAAAATTTGTGATTTTTTTACTGGCCATACACCATTAACTACGTCATCAGGATCTGGTTTTCCTGTAAAAGCAACTATCGACGTGTCTTGAGGAAGTTTTGCTGGTTGCCAAATTCTAAGTGGCCATCTAGGAAGAAGGTCATGTTTAAAGCTTTTGCACCATTCAGATGGCCAAAAAACTTGATCTTGAATTTGATCACTTAAATAAACTTGTTCTATATGGTATTTTTTCCAATATTTTTTGGGGTTTTTTTCAAACTCTTCAAATATTGAATTATACTTTCCAACAGGAAACCTAAAACAACTCGTGTTTCCAATATTTTTTCCTATTTGTGTCCAATTTTCAATTACGCAATAAAAGCCTGGTTTGAAGTCGAAAAAGCGATCTAAATCACCTGTGATCACTAAATCTAGGTCTAAGAATAAAATATCACCCTCTAGATTATAAAGAGGATATTGCCATAAACTCATTTTCCTCCAAGGTGTAAAAGAAATTGTATTTGGCAAAGAGATTTTTGGTAACGGTTTACATGTTATATCTTCATTAATATCAGTAGTATTATCAGTAAAGCAATAAAGTTGGGTCGCACGTTTGGTATGTTTTTTTATCGATTTGTGTAGTCTGTTTACATATTCAGAACCGTATTTCGATCCCCATTTCATGCATACGATGGTTTGCAATTTAAAATCCTATTATAATAAAATGTTAAAATAAGGAAAAAAAGTTTATAACATGATTAATAATCATATTTACAGCATATAACATGAAAATAAATATTCTATTACCTTATAAAGAAAGATTTGATCAAAACCAAGCTTCTTCAGTTTCTATTACGGTAAGAAACAATCTGCTACATACTAATTATTTAAATCAAATAAAAATTTTTGGTCAAAATGTAGAAAATCCCCTTTTTAAAAATAACTTTGTAGGATTAAAATATTCCATTTTATCTTTCAAAAGTAAAAATAAATTTTTAGCTCATAAAATGTTGAAAAAAATTTCTAAAGAGTTAGACAAAAATCAGTTGATAGAAATTCACAACAGGCCATACCTTGTAGAAGAAATAATCAGGGGAAATAAATTTCCTGTTAGTTTGTTTTTTCACAATGACCCACAAACCATGAGGGGCTCAAAATCAGTTAGAGAACGAGAAAATATTTTATCAAAATGTGCTGGTATATTTTGTGTAAGTGAGTTTATTAAGAAAAAATTTCTAGAAGGAGTTAACGAAAATTTCCAAAAAGTACATGTGTTGTATAATGGTGTTGAAAAAAAATTAAAAAAATTTCCAATAAAGAAAAAAGAAATTTTGTTTGTTGGAAGATTAGTAATTGAAAAAGGTGTGCACTTATATGTTGATGCTATTAAAGAAATAGCTCAAAAATACCCAGAATGGAGTTTTGGCATCATTGGTTCATCTAAATTAGGAGACAACAAACATAGAAACTTTTATTCAGATTATATAATAAAAAAAACAAAAGCTATTGGTCACCAAGCTCAATTTTATGGATTTAAAAATCAAGAATTTGTTGAAGAAAAAATGAAAAATGCCTCAATTGTTGTTATACCTTCAACATGGGAAGAACCTTTTGGACTAGTAGCTGCAGAAGCAATGAGTAATGGTGCGTGCATAATAGCTTCAAAAGTTGGAGGTATTCCAGAAATAATTAAAGACAATGGAATATTGATAGATAAAATAAATCTTAAAAAATTATCATCAAAGATCGAATTTTTAATTAAAAATAATCATGTAAGAGAAAATTATCAAAGAAAAGCATGGAAAAATTTTCGACTTTCCTCTGAGGTTTCAAGTGAAAAGCTAGACCACTTTAGAGAACAGATTAGTTCAAAGTATTTTTAGGCTTTCTCCATCCTTGATACTGTGACAGAGCCAAAGCTATTGCAAACCAAGTAAATAAATTACCCCATTGTCCATAAAAACTTCCAAACTGTTGAATTGGAAAAAACAATCCAAAGGGAATAATAAAAGCTGTAGAAGCCATAGGACAGTTAAAATTAGTTTTTCTTATTTTAAAACAAGACACAGCAATTGAGATAAACATTATGGATCCTAGGATTAAACCTATTATTCCAACTTCAGCAAATAATTGAATATAAAAGTTATGTGGATGGTTCGCACAATTATTTTCTCCAGGCAACCAACTAGTATGACTGGAATCTAGATAAGAGCACGTGTTTCTGGTCCCTGAAGGACCAATTCCCTTGATAGGTGTCATTAATCCTTGTTGGATCCCTCCTCTCCAAGCACCCCAGTACCCAGTATCTGTATTCATGATAGGTATTTGTTTTACAAAAGCATTTGTAAAATTATAACCTAAATCAGGGCGAACTAGAAAAACTGATATCACTGTTAAGAGTTGTACAAGAATTAACGCCAGATATAATTTTAATTTGGGTTTCCAAACCAAGCCTGCAAGTACACTTCCGCATGCTAGAATAAGAAAATTAGTTCGCTCACCAGTTAATGCACATACACCAATAGATAGTAACCCAACAATATAACAGAACAATCCTGCTTTGCTTTTACTACTAACTGCCATAGCTATCAAAACACAAAACAAAGGAAGAGAAAATTTAGCAATATAACTCCCAGGTACTAAATCATTATACGGCCAACTCAACCTAGGTTTAGGTTCCATGAGGGTCTCAGCAATCAAAATACCACACATTAGTAGTATTCCTATTAACATAGTTAATAACATCAAAATTCTTATGTCTCTATCTTGTCCAAGCCACACTTGTGCAGCAGCTACATAAATTGGAAAGCGGATCCAAACAAACCCTTGTTGAAATGTGAAAAGTGGATCCATACTTGTTAAAGCAGAGAACAAGCCAAACAACCATAGAACTAGGGCGCTTTTAAACCAAATTTGGGACGTCCAATCCCAGTCTTTTTTTTTAATACACCTCAATAAAAAAATTACACCAATCGAGGTAAGCCATAAATCAGCAGGGTCCCTTTCTATTAAATAAATAAATGGACCTAAGAGCCAAAAAATGGTGAAATATTTTTCAAAACTACTCATAGCTTTGATTTTTACTAGTCCATTTTCCCAGCTAGAGGAGAAGTTAATTTCGTTAATAGAAATATATTTTAATAACATTTATCTTTTATATAATTGTATTATACTATTGATATAGATTTGATTTACAAAAGCAACAATTAATAATATTGCAATAGATTCAAAACTTTGAAAGATAATAATTTGTGAAATATTTAATATTTCACTAATTGATGGTTGAATAGGTTTAAAAAATACCTAAAAGTTATCTTTGCCAAATTTTATTTTATTTCTTATGAACCATAAAAAAACTAAAGAAGGAATTACCATTAAGGTGGTTAAAATAAAAAACACTCCCCAATCACCATTAAGCCAATCAACAAGAGCTCCTGATGATGATGCTAGGGTTGTTCTACCAGCTGTTCCTAAAGACGCAAGCAAAGCATATTGAGTAGCGGTATAATTTCTATCAACTAATAATGAGATAAACGCAACAAATGCTACTGTTGCAAATGCTGCTGAAATGTCATCAGCTATGACAGCAACTGCAAATAGTAATTCAGATTTTCCAGTCCAAGCCAAAAAAGCAAATAAAAGGTTAGTAAGTGCCATCAATCCGCCAGCGAAAAACATGGTTTTAATTGTTCCTGTTCTCATTGCCATGACACCTCCTAACAATGTAAAAACAATAGTTGTGATCCAACCAAGACTTTTGGAGTAAATAGCAATCTGTCCTTTTGAAAAACCAATTTCTTTATAAAAAACTATAGACATTCTTCCAAGAAAGGCCTCTCCAATCTTGAAAAAGAAAATAAAACCTAATATTCCTACAGCAATAGTAAAGCCATTTTTTTTAAAGAAACTTATAATTGGTCCACCTATAGTTCCAGTAATATATACAACAAATTTAGTTATTAAGTTGATAGATCTAAATCTTTTTGCGAGTGCTATATCAATTTCTTTTTGTTTTGTTTCTCTGTCAGTTTTAATTGGCTCATGAATGCACATTAAACAAATATTCATTACAATTATTACAAAGCCTAAAACTAGGAAAGTTGTTTGCCAATAATCAACAATACCCATATTCTCAAAAACTTCTGCTATAAACAAAGCTAAGGCGCCACCTAATTTGTATCCTGTCCACCAACCAACTACTGCCATTGCAGCACCAGCGGCCATGACTTTTGTTTCGTTTTCATTTATTTGTTCAATTCTTAGAGCATCAACAGTTATATCTTGTGTGGCTGAGGCAATAGCAATGACTAATCCTACGGAAATTAATAAAGCTAAGTTTTGCGATGGGTCTATAAAACTCCAAACTATCAAACTTATTAAAATTATTAGTTGCATTAAAATTATCCATCCACGTCTGTGGCCTAGTTTTTTTGTTATTAGAGGTATTTGAATTCTATCAATTAATGGAGCCCATAAATAATTAAACGCGTAAACACCAAAAATTAAACCTGCCCAACCAATAGTTGATCTGCTCAATCCCTCTTCTTTTAGCCAAAGGCTTAAACTGCTAGCTATTAGTACCCATGGGAAACCACTTATTGCGCCAAGTAGTAAAATTTTTAGCATTCTTAAGTCTTTGTAAACCAAAATTAATTGGTGCCAGTTTTGTTTTTGTTCTATCATAATATGATCTTTCAAAAGTCTAAAATTTACTCTAATTTCTTATAAAAATATATTTTTTTGTTTCAATTTTATTTATAATTGCTTATGACAAAAAATTGGTTATTAATAAGACTTAATAAGAAATATTTCCTAAAAGTAGGTAATAAAGCCTTCCCATGTCAAATAGGCGAAAATGGTCTTGAGAAGGCTGTAAAAAAAACTGAAGGTGACAAAACCACACCTATTGGCAATTGGTATTTAAAAACAATTTATTATAGATCCGATAAAGTTTTTAAACCAAAATTTAAGAAAAAAAATAATTTTAAAGTTAATAAAATCACGAAAAACTGTGCTTGGTGCGATGATATTAAAAGTTACAGGTATAATCAATATATAAAAATTAGTGATTTTCAATCGCATAATATTAATTATGAAAAGTTGTGGAGAGAAGATGAAGCCTATGATATAGTAATTGTTACCTCACACAATATTGAACCTACGATTAAAAATAAGGGTAGTGCAATTTTTATTCATTGTAGTTTTTTAGATAATAGAAAAACGTCAGGTTGTATCGCTTTGAAAAAAAATGATTTAGTTTTTTTGCTAAAAAATATTAATCGTAACACATATATAAAAATCCAAAATTAACTCAAAAAAATATAAAACTTTACAGATTTAACTAATCGAATTAAAAGTATTTTTTTAAATAAAATTAGGGTTTGCAAATGCCATATTCATTAATATCAGTTATACTTGGTCTTCTCGGATTACTATCAGCTTACTTAGTATATGTTAAAGTAAGATCCTCATCTGAAGGTGAAGGTCGAGTGAAAGAAATTGGAGATGAGATACATCTTGGTGCAATGGTTTTCATGTCTGCAGAATACAAAAGATTAGCTGTTTTTTGCTTAGTATGTATAGCAGCCTTATATTTTTCTCTTGGTTGGCAAACTGCTATATCATTTTTTCTTGGAGCATTATGTTCAGGTACAGCAGGTTTTATAGGTATGTATTCAGCAACAAAGGCAAATGTAAGGACTGCTGTTGCTGCTAAAGAACAAGGTGCGTCTGAGGCTTTGAATATTGCTTTTTTTGGTGGTTCAATTATGGGGTTAACAGTTGCAGCTATGGGTCTGTTTGGTGTAGGAATTTTATTTCACTATTTTGCAGGTGACATTAAAACAATACATGCAATTGAAGGTTTTGCTATGGGTGCTTCATCAGTAGCTTTATTTTCAAGAGTAGGTGGTGGAATTTTTACTAAAAGCGCTGACGTTGGAGCTGACCTAGTTGGAAAAGTAGAAGCTGGGATACCTGAAGATGACCCAAGAAACCCGGGAGTTATTGCAGATAATGTTGGAGATAATGTTGGGGATGTTGCTGGAATGGGTTCAGATATTTTTGAATCATATTGTGGATCTATGATTGCTTGTATAGCTCTTGCTGCGTCGATGACAAGTGCTACTATTAACTCCTTAGGAGGTAACCAATATTTACTTCAATTTATGCCATTAGCTCTTGCCTCTTTAGGAATAATATGCTCGTTACTTGGTATTTTGACAGTAAAACTTTTCTCTTCAAAAAGTGCAGAAACGGCTCTTAGATATGGTACAATCGGTTCTGCAGTTCTTTTTGTAATATTATCCTATTTTTTAGTTGATTTGATGGGTGTTTCTATTGGTGTTTGGATAGCAGTTTTAGTTGGATCAGTTGGAGGGATAGTAGTGGGATTAATAACTGAATATTATACTGGTGGTAGTCCTGTAGAAAAAATAGCAAAGGATGGAGAAACTGGCTCTGCAACTGTTTTAATATCTGGTTTGGCAACTGGCATGCAATCAGTAGCAATACCAGTCTTAACAATTGTGTCTATAATTTTTATATCAAATATTTATGCAGGTCTTTATGGTGTTGGTATTGCTGCTGTTGGAATGTTAAGTACAGTTGGTATTACGATGGCAATTGATGCATACGGCCCAGTTGCTGACAACGCAGGTGGTATTGCAGAAATGTCAGAGATGGGAAAAGATACTAGACAAATTACTGATTCTTTAGATGAAGTTGGAAATACGACAGCTGCTATTGGAAAGGGGTTTGCTATAAGTGCTGCTGCATTGGCTGCATTAGCATTGATAAGTGCCTATATTGAAAAAATATCAATCGCAGATGAAAATTTTGTCTTGGCTATTAATGATCCATTAGTTTTATGTGGGATGTTTTTGGGCGGGATTTTCCCTTTTTTAGTTAGTTCTATGACTATGACTGCAGTTGGTGATGCTGCTTTTGATATGATAAAAGAAATTAGAAGGCAATTCAAAGAAATTCCAGGTCTATTGGAAGGGAAAGCAAAACCAGACACAGCAAGATGTGTAGATATTGCAACAAGAGCGGCGCTAAGAAAAATGATTGCACCAGGAGCCTTAGCTGTATTGTCACCTGTGATTATAGGTTTTTTACTTGGACCAAAAGCTCTTGGGGGTATGTTAGGTGGTGCTCTCATATGTTGTGTAATGATGGCTTTGATGATGTCTAATGCAGGTGGAGCATGGGACAATGCAAAGAAATTTGTTGAAAAAGGTAATTTTGGTGGTAAAGGTTCTGATGTTCATAAAGCTGCTGTTGTCGGCGACACTGTTGGCGATCCTTTGAAAGATACATCTGGTCCATCAATGAACATTTTAATTAATGTTATGGCTATAGTAAGTTTAGTTATAGCACCACTTTTAATCTAATTTGAATTATTGAACAAAGCTATTTTAGCTTTGTTCATTGAATTTTGTTATCGCTGAAAAATCTAAGCTACCTTGTTTTTGGTTTACCATATTTCCAAAATTTTCTTGGGCTTTCGTTCCAAAAGGTGCATATGTATTTGTACTTTGAATAGCTTTAAGAGCTATACTTAAATCTTTAAACATTAGGCTTGCTGAAAACCCCGGTTCAAAGTTGTTGTCTGCGGGACTCTCTGGTCCTACCCCTTTTATAGGACAATAATTATTTATTGCCCAACATGAGCCAGTTGAAGTTGACAAAATTTCAAATAGTTTTTGAGGATCTAAATCTAAATTTTTACCTAGGTTAAAAGCTTCTCCTACTCCAATCATAGTTGTTGCTAATAACATGTTATTACATGCTTTTGTAGCTTGTCCAGTGCCATATGATCCACAAAGAAGTGACTTTTTACCCATTACTTCAAATAATGGTAACATCATTTGATAGGCATTTTCTCTACCACCTACCATAAAAGTTAGTGTGCCATTTTCAGCTCCACCAACACCACCCGAAACTGGAGCATCAAGAGACAAAAGTTTCCTATCTTCACATTTTATATGTAAAGCTTTTGCTTTATCTACATCAATAGTCGAGCAGTCTGTTATCAATGTACCAGGCTTCAAGTTATCTATTATATTATTTAAGACTTCCTCTACAATTTCACCATTAGGTAACATTGTGATTATTATATCTATGTCTCTTGATATATCATTTAAATCAGAGGCTTTTTTAAGTCCTTTCGGTAAAAGTTGTTCCACAAATTCTTCATTAATATCATATCCAATAACTTCATAATTAGCTTTCAAGAGATTTGTTACCATTCTAGCGCCCATATTACCTAAGCCAACAAAACCGATTTTTTTCATTTTATTTCTCCTCTATTTAGAAATTTTGACAAAGGGATAGTTTGACTTTTAATCATCCGCTCTGAAGGTAGAAGTTTTTGATTGATTTGTAAATCTTGCTTCAAACCAAACAAATAAGGGTACCATTCTATTGATAACTCACATTTCCATTCCCATAAAAGAAAATCTAATATTTCTATATCACCTTTCTTAATCTTAATTGATTGAGTGGATGGATTTAATCCAAAATCTGGTTTTAAAAAATATTTTTTTATTTTAAGAAATTTTTTTGGAACATTATGATTAATTAAAATATTTTCCCATTCATTTTTTGAAATTTCCCCAATGATACTCTTACCAAATATATCTAATATTAGGAGATCAGTTTTTATTAATCCTGTTGGGTTGATCAATACATTTTTTAAGTTTTCTCTACCTAAAGTTGGCCCAATAAAAAAACGCCTAGGACAATAATCATTAGCGTAAAAATTATCCCATATAATTATATCATTTGATAAATTTTTTATAGTTTTTACGAAATTTTTGTAAGTTCTAGCAACTACATTTTTGCCACAATAAAATATTTTTATATTAGGATTAAGGGTCTTACTTAAATCTCTTAAGTAACAAGGATCATCTTTTATTAATTCATCAGCATAAATTCTAGGAACTAAAAAAATGTTTTGTCCTAAATCTTTTGCAAGATTGTTGGCTAAAATAGAATGATATGTTCCTTCAGAAATATCAATACCAAATTTTTTTTTAAAATCATTGGGAATGTCGTCAAGCATTAAAGCTATAGAACTTGCTCCATCCTCAAGTAACTGTTTAGCTTTTTCTAGGAGTAATTCGAAATCTGAGTCATCATTATTTGAAGAAAAATTGTGCAATTCTTTAAAATTAAAATCTAGTCCAGGAGCAATTCCAGCTATGATGTTAATATTATTTTTTTTGCTAAATTGAATGAAATCTCTGAAATCAAGACGCCATTTTTTATTATATTTTTTTCTCCAGCATAATCTATGACAAATATCTTCCTTTGGAGCATAGAAATAAGTGTTCATCTTGTTTTTATGGAGTGATTTAATTATAAGTCTTCTATTTTCCCAAGAAAGTAGTCTTCCATAGTAGCCCTCTATATACCCGATGATGTTACTTTCATTATTTTTCATTTGATATCTTTTTTAAAGTTGCAATAGTATATTATCTTAATTCGGAGAAAAATATAATGAAAGTTTTAGGGATTGGTGCTCATCCTGATGATATTGAAATTTTTATGTATGGTTTGCTTTCTATTTATAAAAATGAAGGACATCAAGTTTATACAATGATTGCTACAGATGGTGCACAAGGCGGCAAAATTACAGGTAAGAAATTGGCAAAGGAGAGAGCCAAGGAAGCTATCAGTGGTTTAGAAAAATTATCTTCACCAATCTTCTTAAACTTACCAGATGGAGAATTGGGTGGAGAATTAGGACATAAAAAAATAATTAAAGAGAATATTTTAAAAATCATGCCTGATTTGATTATTACACATTCTGAAAATGATTATCATGCAGATCATAAATCATTGTCCTTAATAACTAAAGAAGCAGTAAGTCATTATATTCCAATTTTATATTGTGATACTCTATTGGGTATTAATTTTAATCCTAACTATTATATAGATATTACGGATCATTATAAATTTAAAAAAGAAGCTGTTTTGAAACATAAAACACAAGACCCCAAAAGATTTGTCAGTTTATTTGAGTTAATGAATTCTTACAGAGCAGCTCAATGTAATGCTCCAATAGGTTACTATGCTGAGGCATATAGTTTTATACCTTCATTTCCTTTTTCAGATATAAGAGAATTTTTACCAGCTCCCCTTAAATTAAGACCGTTTCACATAGAAAATAAGTATGGATTTTTATAAATATTGATATAAACACCCTCCTGATGATGGTTTAGAAACTCCAGTTGTAGATGGAAATGTATACGGAAGGTTGTAGATTGATCTTGCAGATAAATAAGCTATCAGTTCAGCTTCAATATAGTCAAAGTTAATTCCAAGTTGTTTTTCGTTAAAAATTTTTATTTTTAATTTATTTTTTAGGCGGTTCATTAGATGTGTATTTCTGTACCCACCTCCAGTTATTATAATATTTTTAATTTTTTTAGGTAAAAGTCCTAAACTATATATAATAGTCTCAACTGTTAATTCGGCCAATGTAGCCATAATGTCATTAATAGAGTATTTTTTTTGAATTAGCTGATGATAAAAAATTGAAAAACTCTTTCTATCAAGAGATTTAGGAGGTGTTTTTTTAAAAAATTCTAATTTTAGGAAATTTTCTACTTCTTTTTTAATGACAATTCCTTTTGAGGCAATAATTCCATTCACGTCATAATTTTTGTTTAATTTGCTAATCATAAAATCATCCATCAATGCATTACCTGGTCCAGTGTCAAAACCAATTAATGATTTTCCATCCCAAAAAGTTAAATTAGAAATACCGCCAATATTTAAAAAACAGCTTGGTAATTCTAGATTTGATCTTTCCATAATAAATTGGTGATATATAGGAGCTATAGGTGCTCCCTGCCCGCCTAAAGAAAGATCTTTTGATCTAAAGTCAAAAATTACGTTTTTATTCAACATCTTTGCAAGTTTCTTAGGGTTGCCTAGTTGAATAGAAATTTTATTATTAGGTTCATGATACAAAGTTTGGCCATGAAAACCTATTAAGTCAGAAGAACTTAGAATATCTAAATCTTTTAAAGCACAATAATGTTCATTAGTGATAAAATTATCCAAAAATTTTTTTCTGTTTAAATTAAAACTCAGACTATGTTTTAAAATACTGGTTAATGTTTTTTTTGTTTCAATACTGTATTCGTAAAAAAAATTTTTATTCAACCTATTTAAATCCAAGCCATTAGTTTCAACTAAACTGATGTCAATTCCGTCCATACTGGTTCCAGTCATTAGCCCAATAATGTTTAAATAAGGATATTGCAAAATTAATTTTTACCTTTTTAATTAAATTATATAATATGAATTATGTCTAAAAATATACCTAAAACTGAACTTCTATATCAGAAAAGCAAACCAATTGATCATTTAAGTCTTTTCGATGGGCTATCCCTAATGATCAAAGAACATAAAGATGCTACTTTGGAGGTAAAAAGATCAATTAACTCAATTGAGCGTGCCATAGAAGCTATTTATAAACACTTAACTTCAAACTCAAAAGGTAGGTTAATATATGTAGGAGCAGGAACTTCCGCCAGAATAGGTGTGCAGGATGGAGTTGAATTATTTCCAACATTTAATTGGCCAAAGGAACGTTTAGATTTTATAATTGCTGGCGGCATTAATGCCTTAATGAATGCCGTAGAAAATGCTGAAGATGATACATATTCGGCTGAAAAAATAGTAGAAGATAAATTGATTTCTCATGAAGATGTTGTGATCGGTGTTGCCGCTAGTGGTAACACTCCTTTTACCTGCAGAGTATTGGAAAAAGCTAAAACACAGAAGGCCCTAACTATTGTAATAAGTAATAACCCTAATGGTGAAATTTTAAAATGTGGTGATCATAAAATTATTCTTAATACTAAAGCTGAAGTCATAGCAGGTTCCACCAGGCTTAAGGCTGGAACATCTCAAAAAATATGTCTTAATGTTATTTCTTCTATGGTAATGGTTAAAATGGGAAGAGTGAAAAATGGGCTCATGACTGAGATGGTACCTACAAATGAAAAGCTAAGACTAAGGAAAAAAAAATTAATTAATTTAATTAGTTGAAATTCATAATTTTGATTATTGGATTATTTTTACCTGCTCGTTTTATAATATTTACTAGTGGTTCTTTTGATACCTCCATGTGGAAGGCATTTGCATGAATACAATATGTTTCATCTACCATAATACCAACATGTCCTCTCCAAAAAATAGTAAATCCCCTTTTCAGTGTTTCGTCTTTTTTAATTGTTTCTTTATTAAGTAATGATTGATCAGTTGAGTTTCGGGGGATATTCTCACCATAAGTTTGATACGATAGCTGAAGAAGAGCAGAACAATCTAACCCCATTGAATCTCTTCCTCCCCAAACATAGGGGGTTCCAATTAATTTTTCAGCTGTAATTACCCAATCATCAATTTTTTTATCTTTTCTAACTAGATGTTTCGTTGGTATGTAAGCAAATTTCTGATTTGCATCATTTCCAAGATAAACTTTGGCCCAGAAATCGTCAAAATCGTCTACATAAATTTGTGAGCCCAATGGTAAGTAATTGATACAACCTGATTTAATGTCATTTTCTTTAAATAGATATGATCTGTTAGAAACCACTCTATGTGAAGGTTTTATTACCTCACCAAAACATTGTTTTTGAACCCATCCGCAATAGTTGTCAGTTAAAAGTCTACAATAATACCAATCTAGATAATTATCTAAAATAGATATAGTTTCTCCAAATAGACATTCTGTTTCTAAACTTGATGTT
Source organism: uncultured SAR116 cluster alpha proteobacterium (assembly GCA_902539895.1). Lineage (GTDB taxonomy): Bacteria > Pseudomonadota > Alphaproteobacteria > Puniceispirillales > Marisalimonadaceae > Marisalimonas. Next base: position 21,405 of record CACBMD010000014.1, on the reverse strand, counting down.
TGGTCTGGGTTAGATCTCATCGGAATAGATGGTTTAATAACGTTCATAAGTTTTTATCTTTACACCAAAGCCCTATATCAAAATTTGGACATGTTTTACTTGTATTTCCAGTATCACGATGGCCTAATATTTTTGCATCAGGATATAATGATTTCCATTCCCTTAACACCGCTTCTAAAGATGAAAATTGAGGTTTAGTAAAATCGTCACGCCCTATTAGACAGACACCCAAACTGACATCATTTTTACCTTTTACATGAGCGCCTATCCAATACTCTGGCCTACCATTTTCAACTTTTCCTGATCTACAAATTACTTTATGGTAACCTATACCATCCCAACCAAAATTTAGATGCATTTTATGGATATCTAAGGCGGTTAAATCTTCATCATTGTCTGTATCAGAGCAGTGAACAACTAGTAATTTAATATTTCCACTTATAAGCATTTATTGATCATTTTAAGTAAAGATTTATTAAAATTAGTATTTATACTTTTATAGCACCACTAAAGTTATAAATTCAATATTTACTATTTTTTAATAATTTATTGCTTACATATTAATTTTTTATAATGTAAATAATAGCTTGTATTATTTTAAGTTTAGATAATAGAAACTAGAATTTTTAATAAATTAGGTACCTTAGAACATTTTTATAAACCATAAAGGCATATTATTCATATGTTTACCATAACACCAATATTGTTAGCTGGAGGGTCAGGAACTCGTCTTTGGCCATCATCACGAAAAAATTTCCCAAAACAATTTATGCAACTAACTACAAATGAAACATTGTTTCAACAATCAGCACAACGAGTTTTAGGAAGTGATGGTTTAAAATTTAATCCACATATAATTATTACTAATTCACAGTTTAGATTTATTGTAGTGGAACAACTACAAGCTATTGGAATAAAACCTAGAAGAATTATAATCGAGCCGGAACCCAAAAATACTGCACCTGCAATTATTGCGGCAACAATTTTTGCACAAAAGGATAATAAGGATGCAGTCATTATCACAACTCCAACTGATCATGTTATAAGTGATACTAAAAACTTTCATAAAGTAATTAAAATTGGACTTAATGAAATAGAAAATGGAAAAATAGTAACTTTTGGAATAAATCCATCATATCCTGAGACTGGATATGGGTATATTCAAGTAGATAAATCTAGCAGGCAAGGCCCAAACAATGTATTAAAATTTATTGAAAAACCAGATGAGATGCTTGCAAAAAGAATACTCGACGAAGGTAATTATTTCTGGAATTCTGGCATTTTCATGTTTCGCGCGAAAGACATGATTAGTGCCTTTGAATTGTATGCAAAAGATATAATCTCTAATGTAGTTAAATCTGTAGACCAATCCGTAGAGGATTTATCTTTTACAAAGCTAGATGGAAGTTACTGGAGTAATTTAAAAGAAATTAGTATAGATTATGCTATAATGGAAAAAACAAAAAACTTAGTAGCAATTCCTTATTATTCTGGTTGGTCAGATTTAGGTAATTGGAATTCTGTTTGGCAAATATCTAAAAAAGATGATAATGGGGTCGCTTTATCTCAAAATGCACACGCAATAGAATGTAAAAACACTCTATTGCGATCAGACAGTAAAGATCAGGAAATTGTAGGTTTGGGTCTGGAAAATATAGTAGCTATTTCTATGCCGGACGCTGTCTTAGTTGCTAATAAAAATAAAAATCAGGATGTTAAAAAAGTAGTAGAATATCTTAATTCCAAGAATATTTCTCAATCTGAGGAATTTACAAAAGATTATCGTCCATGGGGATCATTTGAAATTTTGTGTCAAGGAAAAGGTTTTAAAGTTAAAAAAATTAATGTAAAGCCAGGAGCGTCTCTAAGTTTACAAAGTCACAAACATCGTTCTGAGCATTGGGTTGTTGTTCAGGGGTCAGCGGTTGTTACTATTGATGAAAACGTCAAAGTAATAGGCCCAGGACAGTCAACTTACGTGCGATTAGGTTCATTACATCGTCTCGAAAATCAAGAAAAAAACATGTTAACTATAGTTGAGGTTCAAATAGGCACTTACTTAGGGGAAGATGACATAATTAGATATGAAGATGTTTATTCTCGTAAATGAATTCAAATAAATGAACATAATGCACATTTATAAAGTATGGATTTTGGGTTTACAAGAGTTCCAGGTCTAGGTTTGGTAATTTATTACATGGACTGCCTTTTTCAAATCGTTCTTAATGCAACTTACGAAAGTTGCTGCTTTGCTTTTTCTGTCTGTCATACTACTCATTCATATAAGAGTTTTATCAATCCTTTTTGTAAGACATAAATTTCTTAAGACGCTTTTCCAAAAGGAAATTCGTTGCAGTCATATCGAGGTAAAAACTGTATTGATGAAGTCAAATCCTCGTCACAGATATCTCGAGACTCAACATTAAAAGAGAATGCAACCCCTTTCTCTGATAGAGCTCTTATAGTTTCTTCATTGAATGAGTGAAAACCACCATATGGATGACAGTAGGTTTTCAAATCAAGCTTAAGGTTTGACCCTAAAAAGCTGAAGGAATGTTCAATTTCTTCATTCTGCTCTATTTTAGAAAGTTTGCTCATAACAGGGTGGGATACCGTATGAGAACCTATTATATTCCCTTTGAGTTGCATTTGATTCAGCTTATCCACTGGAATATAAAATTTAGCTGTTTGGAATACATAATTCAGTTCAAGTGCCACTGAATCAATTAATTGTTCACGATAATCATAGCTCACGAAGTAGTTCAGAATTCTCTTGAACTCAGATATTCCTTCATAATTACTTTGCCTAGTATAGGTTTTCTTTCGAAACTCTTCACGCTTTTCGTCTGGAATCATTTCCTCATTAAGAAATACGTTTAGAGTAGAAAGAAGTTCGTTGCCACTATAAGCTCCGCACAGCAAATGTATGCGGTGAACATCGAGAACCTTCCCCTTTTGATAAGGTTGCGTCGGAACATAAAAAATGCCCCATAAGTCCCGTTTACTTAAAATCTTATATACATAATCATAGTGGCATGACATGGCATCATCAAATGTGAGTAAAACTTTTCCCTTAGCACTTCCTAGTTTTTTTTTTGCTAGAGCATTCAGAAATTCATCCTTAGTTAAAAATCCAAATTGTTCTTGGAAAAAATCCAATTGTTTTTTAAAATTTTCAACATCAAGAAATCGGAAGTTTGGCAAACTGGAATCGAACTTTCTTATATAGTGATACATTATAGCTTTCACGATATTAAGCCTTTGTTATTTACAATATATGGCAGTTGCTTTGATGAGTTTAAGTAGTTCTCTATCATCCCCTGTGCAAAATTAAGGTAGAGTTTCTTACAAGCTTCAGTTGTGAAGTCTTTTTGGTAATAAATTTTTCCTTCACATAGAGGTTGCTTTTCACTCTCTAAATTACCAAAACTACATATAATTTCAGCATAAGTTGATGTCATTTTTCGAATAAGTCTATTGCCAATTGTATGAGGATTGTCACCTAAAAAAACATCAGCACGAATTTGATGGATGATCTTTCCAGTATCTATTCCAGCGTCAATGTACATAAAAGTCGCACCAACCATATCAGGCTCGAGATTAATTAGTGGCCACACATTAGTACCACTACCTCTGTAGTATGGTGAAAGTCCAAGATGGACATTTAAAAATTTCTTTTCAAATTTTGTAAGCAAATCTGATTTGATCAAGGAGGATCCATAGCAGACTAGCAAGTCTGGATTCATTGCTACGATTTCGTTAACAAAAGCTTTATCATTAATAGCACCTTTTTTAATCAATTTTGGATTTGATTCATCTTCACAACTTCCAATATAATCTGAAAAAAAGTCAATTTCTGATTGTTTCCTACTTTCGACATGCTGAATTTCTAATCTTGAAGTTTGTGCATTCTGACTCATCCGGTTAGCTAAGCTTTTTTCGTCACTTTCACAGTAACTTGCTAATACTTTAATGCGTTTGTCGCTTGCCAGTTTTTTCCGAAAGTACAGATGTCTTGTCTCACTACCAGTAAGAATCACAATTTTCATTTAGAGTTACCTTTTGTCTTTCTCCCTTCAGCTAATGAACTTCTCTGCATCTCAGCAATAATGCTAAACTCTTTACAAATACGTTTTTCTTCCTTCAGTACATTGGTACTTTCGTGTTTCTTAGCTTCGACCATGAGTTTTTGGATTAATGCCATTTCAGCATTAAACGCATCATAAGATTTCAACTCACAGCTCCGTTGATTAAGTTTTAAGTTCATTTTATATATTTGTTTAGGGAATGAACAGCACTTTTTTTGCCTATTCTAAGGTGTTGCATTGCGAAAAAGTATTTTTAGCATGCCTTATTTTACTAGTCAGTGGATATGTCAGCTATACAGCAAAAAAGCATATAACCGCGCATTTTATCTTAGTGGTTTTAGTTTGTTTCTAGTTTTTTTTACTCACAACCAATTTAGATCATTAAGCTTTTCAATTTTTATTATTTTTTTATATATTTGGTTTAGGTTTTAATCTAAGTATTTAATATTTTATTCTAAATAATTTAATGTTGTATCTAATGTTTATTTATAGCATATCATTAATTACAGAAAGATCGTTAAAAAAACATTCAACCTTTTGAAGTTTATAACTTAAATATTTATAAAGCTAATGTTTTTGCATTAAGTATAAGTTTAAAGAGAAAATGGAGAATCAAATTAAAAAAATTGTATTTATTACAGGTTCTTCTGGGTTTATAGGGTACCATTTAGCAATGTTTTTCTTATCTAATGATTGGAAAGTGGTAGGTCTTGATGCATTAACTGATTATTATGATGTTAAATTGAAAAAGGCTAGGCAAAAAAATTTATGCGAAAACTCTAATTTTCATAACTATGAGGGTTTTATTCAGGATACCAAAATATTAAATAAAATATTTTTAGATCATAAACCTAATATAGTTATCCATTTAGCAGCTCAAGCTGGAGTAAGGTATTCTATTGAAAATCCTATGTCGTATGTTGAAACTAATTTATTAGGGACATTCCAAATTCTTGAAATAGCAAGAAAATATAAACCTGAACACTTGCTTATGGCATCAACTTCTTCTGTTTATGGAAGCAACAAAGATTACCCGCTCCATGAAAACCAAAAATGTGACACGCCAATATCCTTTTATGCAGCAACAAAATTATCAAATGAAGCGATGGCACACTCCTATTCACATTTATATGAAATTCCTGTAACTATGTTTAGGTTTTTTACTGTATATGGGCCCTGGGGAAGGCCTGATATGGCTTTATTTAAGTTTACAAAAAATATTTTCTTAGGTGAGCCTATAGATGTTTATAATAGAGGAAATATGCTAAGAGATTTTACTTATGTTGAAGATTTAGTAAAAGCTATTTTCCTTTTAACTTCAAAAGAACCAAAAAAAATTAATGAAAGAAAAGAGATTATAAAAAATGATAACATTTCTGCAGTGGCCCCATTTAGGGTAGTTAATATTGGTAACTCTAACCCAATAAATTTGTTGGATTTTATAAAAGAGTTAGAAAACATATTGGGAAAAGAGGCTAAGAAAAATTTTTTAAGTATGCAGGATGGCGATATAGAAAAAACACACAGTGATATAAATTTGCTAATATCTCTCACAGGTTTTGAGCCAAAAACAAATATACATGAGGGAATACGTCAATTTGTAAAATGGTATAAAAGTTATTATTAAATTAAAATATTAATTTTTATATTCCGTTAAAGTAAACTTTTATTGAATATTTGAGTTAATAAGTTAAAATGTAAAAATTTATAAGCTTACAAAGAAAATAATATGACTAACTTTAGTCAAAAATTCATTAGGTGGTTGTTTGCCCTCAATCGTTCTAAAAAACGGCTGCTTTTAATCACTTATGACACTACTGCTGCCTCAATTGGTTTTTTGCTTGCTCTAGCCTTGCGCCTTGAGACCATCGATTTCTTTTACCTTTTTGACACTTATATTGGGCTCTTTATAGCTATTACATCAACCACTTCTCTTTTGATATTGCAGGGAATTTATAACAAAATTACACGGTATGTTTCAATCGAGACTGCAATTAGCATAGCGATTGGTAGCACTTTGTCTTGCGCAGTTTTGCTTTCTGGTATCTTTCTGTTTAATCTTAAGATACCAGTATCAGTTTCCTTAATCTTTGGAGTAAATTTATGTATTCTCCTCGGGGGTATGCGCCTTTTTATACGTTATCTTAGTCAAAATTCGATGACTAAAAAAAATCGAGAAAATGTAGCGATCTATGGCGCAGGTGTTGCTGGCATCCAGTTAATGGATGCATTAAGACAAAACCCAAATTATTCAGTTAAGCTATTTATTGACGATAATCCTGATCTTGATGGCAAAAATCTTAGCGGCACTGATATCCTTAATTTCAATCAAGCAAAGGAAAAACTTCTAAGCAAAGAAATAAAAACCATGTTATTGGCGACATCAATCAAAGCTGGTCCCATCCGCCAACAAATTTTAGATTTAATATCAGATTATCCAATTAAGGTAAAAATCATACCTAGGATATCAGAACTTATAGAAAGTCAATTTAAAGTTGATAAGCTGCAGGACATTAAAATAGAGAATTTGCTAGGGCGTGAACCAGCTGAACCTGATCATAAAATTATGGCAAAAATAGTCTCAAAAAAAACTGTTCTAGTCACAGGAGCTGGTGGGTCTATAGGGAGCGAGTTGTGCAGACAAATTATTTTTTTAAATCCACAAAAACTTATCTTAATGGATATATCAGAGTTCGCAATATACAAATTATTTGAAGAACTAAAAAATTATTCATGCGTCAATGAATTGGATCTAATTCCGCTAGTTGGCTCAGTTCAGGATAGAGTGTTTATTAAAAGTATTTTTGATCGCTTTCAAGTTGATACTATTTACCATGCTGCTGCATATAAACATGTTCCTTTGATGGAACAAAATACAATGCAATGTATTAATAATAATGTCTTTGGTACATTGAATGTTGCTGAGCTTTCCGTTGCGTCTAAGGTTAAAAACGTAATTCTTGTTTCAACTGATAAAGCAGTGAACCCAACGAATTTCATGGGGGCATCCAAGAGAATTGCTGAAATTATATGCCAAGCACTGTCGGAGCAACAAAAAGATACCTGTTTTTCAATAGTGCGTTTTGGTAATGTCTTAGGGTCTTCGGGATCAGTAGTACCACTTTTTAAACAGCAGATTGATAGTGGTGGACCAATTACATTAACCCATCCTGATGTAGCACGGTTTTTTATGACTATTCCTGAAGCGGTGCAGTTAGTAATACAGTCAGGTTCAATTGCTCAAGGAGGCGATGTATTTGTATTAGATATGGGAAAGTCAATTAAAATTCTAGATTTAGCTAGACGGATGATTTATCTATCTGGGAAAAAACCAATTTTAAATGAAAACGAAAACATTAAAGATGATGAGATTGCTATCAATATAATAGGACTTAGACCAGGTGAAAAATTATTTGAAGAACTTACATATAACCCAAATTTGGTAGGAACGATCCACCCTCGTATAAACACTGTCGTCGAGACATCAATGAAATATGTGGAGTTGCAATCATTACTGAGAGATGTTAAAAATGCCGTAATTAATAATGATCACAAAAAACTATTTAAGAATATTACCAAAGTTTGTTACGGCGTTTCAGATGTTAAAAGATCGACAGATCTCTTCATTAAAAAGAATAATGCTGAACAAGACAAAGGGGTATTAATTGACCTGATAAGAAAATAGAGCAAACTAAACCCAAATTATTCATATAAAGCCTAGTTTAATTTATTGCAGTAACCCTAAGATGAAATTTAAAAGCTTCCCAGCTGATATTTTAATCTATTATAAAGCCTTTTAAAAGATATCTTTCTTTTACAATTAAAATTGAACTTATCATGGCAAAGATGGAGAATGAGGTAAAGTGTCTTTTTTACAATGATTATGCTTTTTGGTGAATGGAAGTCAGAGAAGATTGGGTTAAGATATTTAAGAAACTAGAACGACAGTGTTTTAATACCCTATCTGAAGCTGAGTCACGAAAAGTAATCCGTGACGACAGAAGTAATTACATCACATGTTTTGTGTATCTCATCCTCAGTCAATGTCGGATGACATAGAAACATTAAACTCGTCTCACCCAGTAGCTTTGCATTAGGTAACCTTTCTTTAGGTCTAAAACTGGTGTTATCAAAAGCCCTTTCCAGATAAACCTCAGAGCATGATCCCGAGAAACACGGCACTCCCTGTTCATTAATAGACGCCATGATAGCATCGCGATCAGCTTCAGTACCTTCAACGAAAACGTAGCATTTGTATGCGGCGTGAGTACAAAAGGTGGTCTGATCACATTTATTCTGACAACTACCGCAACTGAAATCAGGTACTCGCAAACCATTCAACTGTTTAGCTGCATTCCAAATTGCATTAATGTTCTTATGGCGTGTTTTATACCACTCAGGCATTCGTTTCAACTGAATTCGACCAATTGCAGCCTGCATTTCAGTCATTCGCCAGTTAGTACCAAACGAATAGTGAAGCCAGCGGAAACCAGGGGGATGTTTATGTTCGTATACCGCCTCCCAATTTTTACCATGATCTTTAAATGACCACATGCGAGACCACAGTTCACGATCATTGGTTGTAACCATTCCCCCTTCACCACCTGTTGTTATGATCTTGTCTTGACAAAAAGACCATGCACCAATGTGCCCTATTGAACCAACTGATTGTCCTTTATACATTGCGCCATGAGCTTGAGCACAATCTTCAATTACAACCAGATTATACTGTTTAGCAAGTTGCATTATCGGATCCATATCACATGACCAACCCGCAAGATGCACGCACACAATCGCTTTAGTTTTATTTGTTAATACTTTTAAAATTAATTCAGCCGTGATGTTCTGCGAATTAAGAGAAACATCTGCAAAAACTGGCTTTGCGCGTGCATTAACTATTGAAGAAACAGAAGCCAAAAAGGTACGGGACGTAACGATAACCTCATCACCTTCACCTATCCCAAGAGCAATAAAAGCCAGATCAAGGGCTGTAGTTCCATTAGAAACAGCAATTGCGTATTTAGAATCAGAAAAACTTGCAAATTCTTTCTCAAATTCACGGCATTCATATCCAGTCCAATAATTAACGCGATTTGAAAGCAACACCCGCTGGATCTCATCGGCCTCTTCTTGTGTGTGGCTAGGCCAAGGAGAGAAATTACTCTGGATCATCCTCGTTCCCTACCTAACATTATCAATTTCATCCCTTCTTCTAAATCTATAGTAGGTTGATATCCAAATCTAGCATTTGCCAATGTAAAATCCAAATCAAATCTATTAAACGGCTCGTATTTTTGGTCAGCTTCAGCAACTGAAATTTCACCCTTGCCAGATATTTTAATCGCCATGTTCGCTACATCAGCTACGGAGTAACTTGTGGCACCAATATTGAAAACGCCCCAACTTTTTGACTCATATGCCAATAGAGCAGCCCTAGCTACATCATATGCATGAATTAAATTGATCTTATTATCTGGCTGAAGAATATCTATTACACCTCCGTTTTTAGCTTTATTGAGATAATTAGTAATCAACTTTTTAGAAGGTAGACCGTGGCCATAAATAGAAGAAGGACGCAAAATAACAATTTTTAAACCTTCACATCGGTAATGCTCAAAGATATTTTCGGCGAGCAACTTTGAATAGCCATAAAAACCGCCAAATCCATTAACAACTTTTTCATCCATTTCAGAAATTTTGTTTTTGTGTGGATCTTTGTATACCGTCGCACTGGAAATGAACAACAATGGAATGGAACGACGCGTAGCCCACTCAGCTAGATTCAAACATGATCTTACATTAGCGTTAAAGATATCTGAAGAAAAGGAACTTGCATCAGGCAATTGAGCTGCGAAGTGAAATACCGTTTCACAGTCACAAAAGAGAGTATCCAACTCATCGAAGCTCTTCCACTGGCGTATGTCCCAATCTTGCCGAGACAAAGCGACAAAGGAAATTTCTTTTTCCATGAGCAGAGACAACATATGAGTTCCGGTCATCCCGTTGGCACCTGTGATTGCAATTTTATTCATTTTTGTCAAACAAACTTAATTGCTTAGCCAGGCTGGGTCTTAACTGTTTTTTTATTCCAAGTTCAGCTATTTGCTCCTTAGATACTACAATCTCTGCCCAATAGCGCAAAACATAAGCGTTATAATTAATATTTACTTCAATAGGGTGCCCAATTTTCTTTTTCAAATAATACTCTACTGGGTTGAATCCCAATTCTGTGCAAAAAGGAGTGGTACCTGAAAAACGACTATTAATTTCAAATAATTTAGGGGTGCTGTTTGAGTCAACACGCAACTGGAAATTGCAGCCGCCTTCAATATCTAGCTTAGTGGCAATCTGATGGACATAATTTTCAATAGAAACAGATTTCAAGGGATTTGCACGATAAGTGTCACCAGATCTAAGGTTTCTATTAAGTACCATTACAGGAGAAATTTGATCACCGACTTTAACTATAGTGCAGGTATACTCTCTATCCTCTCCCTCAACAAACTCTTGAATAACATGGCCTTCATTCTTTGATAAGTACGGTTCAAGAAACCTTCTGCTTACAATTTTTTTGACCCCAATGGATCGGCAGCCAACTGCTGGCTTGATGATTACCGGAAAATCAAATTCGCCCTCAGTGTAGTCACATAATCTCCTTGTATATGGATAATTGAAACCTTCATTTTTTAAAAACTCGTACGTCTTGAACTTATCATTAGCTATATCGACAGTCTCAACAGAAGAAATCACAGTTTGAACGTTGAAATCTTCCTTCATTCTATTTTTATTTTCTGCACAAAACATAAGTTCAACATCTGTTCCAGGAATATAAAAATCTACATTATATTTATCAAATATACTTGCGAGTGAATTCATGTAAGTCGGTGATGAACAGCCCTCAACCAAGCATGCAATATCGCCTGCATAGAGACCTACCGCCAACTCACTGATGTCAGCAGCAATAACTTTTATTTCCAGATCCCGAATCATTTTTAGAGACTTAATGATGCCCTGACCTATACCTCCTCCCGCTCCTGTAACCAATACTGTTATCAAATTCAACTCCGTAAAAATGCGCTTAACTTGTTTTTTGTCTTTTCTGACAAATCAGAGGATGAAGTCATGGCCGACATATTTCGCATGTCACAGTGGAATGGATGTAAGTCGCCAGATACATGCTCTTCGTCAATTTCTAATGTTAAATAACATAAGCCTTTACCACGCGGTTGCCCTACAGACCCAGCGTTAACGATGTAAGAGCAACCATCCTCTGTTAAAAAGTTATTAAAATTAATACAGGTTTTATGACAATTTTTGTTTCTATAAATCATTTGTCGATGCGAATGACCAAAAACTCCAATTGGGCATTCTTTTTTGGCAAGTGCATCAAATGCGGCAACTGCAGTTTTTTCGTCTTCCAGATATCTCCAGTCACCATAGCTAAAAGGATTAGCATGAGCAAAACATACACCTCCCATAAGATATTGTTCACGCCAATTAAAGAATTCTTCTAATAAAACACCGTCTATTTCATTTAGAGTCCAAAGAAAGGATTCTTTAACAAAAGAAGGCATTTTATAATCAGTCACGTCTCTACCACCTTGGATATCAAAATAAAACTGGTCGTGATTTCCCTTTATAAAAATAGCTCGATTACTTTTACTATAACTTCTAAGCAGATCTAAAACTTCTAGTGGCTGCATCCCATACGTAAGTATATCACCAAGAAAAACAGTTAAATCAAATGACTTGGAATCAATTCTATCTAGAACTTTAACTAATGCGTCAGCATTGGAATGGATATCTGAAACAACTGCTACTTTATTTTTCATTAGAACGACGCTTACTAATCATCATCTTATCAAATCTTGGCATAATGACACTATCTTTTGGGGATGTACCTTCTCTCAACAGTATTTTTTTTACCGTTAAAAATATTATATTAATATCTAACCAGAAAGATTGATTGTCAACGTACCAGGTATCGTAGATAAATTTCTCTTCCCAACTGATTGCGTTTCGACCATTTACTTGTGCCCACCCGGTTATGCCAGGTTTAATTTGTAGTCGTCTAGCCTGTTCAGCAGAGTAGTATTGTGTGTACTCTAACAAAAGCGGCCTTGGACCAACTAGGCTCATATCACCTTTAAGCACATTCCAAAGACTTGGAATTTCATCAAGACTAGTTGAACGTAACAACTTACCGAAACGGGTGAGTCTCTTTTCATCCGGAAGAGGGTTGCCGTTATTGTCAATTGCATCTGTCATGCTCCTGAACTTCAACATCTCAAAAGGTTTGCCAAATTTGCCAGCTCTAGGCTGTATAAAAAAAACAGGAGTTCCAAAATAAAGTTTCACTGCCATTAAAACCAGAAGAAAAATTGGAAATAGAAAAATTATGCTAATCAAGGACGCGATTATGTCGAACACTCTTTTTTTCACTTCAGAACAATTCCAAGATAAGACTCTGAATACTGATTATTAAGCAGTAATTTTCGTGCAATAACCTCTTAATCACTTGATTCCCATTTCCTTCAACATTATACGATTGACCTTATTCACGTCATACTTCTCTTCTGCTATTTGGCGCGAACGGCTACCCATTTGGGTAATCAACTCAGGTTTTTCGATAAACTTTAGCATGGCGTCAGCCAATTCATCAATTGCTTTAACAGGAACAAGAAAGCCATTTTCACCATCTATAACCGTTTCACGACATCCAGGTGCATCGGTGGTTATGATTGGGCGGCCCATTGCCATTGCTTCCAGAATTGTACGCGGTGTTCCCTCACGGTATGAAGGCAGAACATAAATACTGCTTTCGGCTATTATGGGTCTCACATCTGTTAAACGGCCATAAAACTGTACATCACCCGCTTCAATCCATTGCTGCAGTTCATCTTCACTAATTGCATCAGGATTTTCGTCAATCCACCCCAGCAGCCCAAAACGGAGATCAGGATGCTGCTTGCGCACCATGCTGGCAGCTTTGACATATTCTCTTACGCCCTTATCACCAAGAAGTCTACCTATAAGCAAAAACTGGTTAATTTGAGGCAAAGGTGCGACTGTAAAACTACTCACATCAATACCCGACCCGTTAACTACACATATTTTATGATCCGATGATTTAATAATCCTTAAAGACTGAAAGAGTGACGCATCATCCTGGTTTTGAAAGAACACCTTGTGGGCCTTGCCAAGTGCTATGCGATAGAGAATTTGTACTATTTGCTTTAGCCAAGAGCGCTTCCTAGAATCTCCTGTGAATGCATAGCCAAGCCCAGTGATCAATGCAAAGCGTCTAGGTACACATGCGAGCCATGCTGCAATATTGCCGTAAATAACTGGCTTTATCGTATAACTAAGTAAGAAATCAGGCTTAATTTGACGAATTAAGTACCAAAGGTGGTAAATCGTCCTTAGATCAGTCAAAGGATTCATACCTGTACGTTTTAAGTAGATTTCATGTACGTGAGCACCCAGATCCTCAAGCTGTTGCCTGATTACACTATTAACTGGCAAGTCAGGTGCTACTACATGCACTTGCAGCCTCTCTGCCAGCAGTGCGCGCACTAACGGGCCTCGGAAGTTAAATAAGGATTCTGGCAAACTTGCTATTAGGAGGAATTTCTTTGGCATCTTTTTCTTTGCTTGACATTTTACCGCGGCAAAGTTCGTATTACAGACGCAAGTCACTAGCATCTGCTGGCAGTATGTATTTTAGGTCATACAAAACATGCGTTGGCTTACCCAACGTACGAATATGCTTTACTCCCAACTCTGCAAACTGCTTGTGCGCCACCGCCATTATGATCGCGTCATACTCGCCCGCTTCCGGCGCTGTAATTGGAGTGAGACCATACTCACGCTCGGCTTCAGGAGAGTTGACCCAAGGGTCGTAGCAATCCACCTGAAGACCGTAGTTCTGTAACTCCCTGACGATATCCACCACTTTGGTGTTGCGCAGGTCCTTGCAGTTTTCTTTGAAGGTCAAACCCATTAAAAGTACGCGGGCACCTACTATATAGATTCGTTTTTGAAGCATCGCCTTAACCAGCTGACTAGCGACATAGACGCCCATGCCATCATTTAGCCGGCGACCTGCCAGAATAATCTCAGGATGGTAACCCACCGCCTGTGCCTTATGGGTTAGGTAATAAGGGTCGACACCTATGCAATGCCCGCCAACTAAACCAGGACGGAAAGGTAGGAAGTTCCACTTAGTACCAGCTGCCTTAAGCACCTCTTCGGTATCTATACCAAGTTTGTTGAAGATCACTGCCAATTCATTAACCAGGCCAATGTTTACATCGCGCTGTGTATTTTCAATTACCTTTGCGGCTTCAGCCACTCTAATAGAACTAGCTTTGTGCGTGCCAGCAGTGATTATGGAACGGTAAAGTTGATCAACAATTTCTGCCACTTCTGGTGTGGAACCAGAGGTCACTTTTTGGATGGTGGTAACACTATGTTCTTTGTCACCAGGGTTAATCCGTTCCGGACTGTAACCACAGAAAAAGTCTTGGTTAAATTTAAGACTAGATAACTTTTCCAGTTCAGGAACACATATTTCCTCGGTGGCTCCAGGATAGACTGTGGATTCGTAAATTACGATATCGCCTTGCTTGAGTACCTTGCCGATCATTTGACTGGCTTGAATTAGTGATGAAAGATCAGGCTGCTTATGCTCATTAATGGGTGTTGGAACAGTGACAATAAAAACGTTGCAAACTTTCAGATCATCCAAAAGGCTGCTGTAGTATAGATGCTTGGCATCTGCTATATCCTGATCATTAACCTCTAAAGTCTTGTCGTAGCCCTGCTGTAACTCAGCCAGGCGGGCTGTGTTAATATCAAAGCCTAGCGTGGGGTACTTTTTACCAAACTCAACTGCTAGGGGTAGCCCCACATATCCTAATCCAACAACTGCAATACTATATTTTATCATTATTAAAAAACCTTAAGAAATTTGAAAGGAACACAGCCATCACAATTATTAAGTAATTTCAAAAATTTTTCTAACTATTCTGAAGCCATGCTTGGAACATTAGGACATTCCACAATTGATGATCCCAATTAAGTTTACCAGAAATATGTTCGTCCCATTTATTGCGTACAAACAATACATTGAAAAAACCGTCTTCTTTTAATTGGTGTTCATCCAAAAGGTTTTCTGCCCAATCACGCAGTGGGCCACGCAACCATTCAGCCAAAGGAACACCAAATCCCATTTTAGGTCTATCAATTAATTCTTTAGGTACATATTTATATAGAACTTCGCGCAAGACCCATTTAGTTATACCATTGCGAATTTTGTATTCTAACGGCAATGAAGCAGAAAATTTAATAACATGAGGATCAAGGAAAGGAATGCGAGTTTCTAGAGAAACAGACATCGCAGCGCGATCAACCTTAGTCAAAATATCTGTCGGTAAATAGGTTATCAAATCATATGCCATCATCTGCTCAATAGAATTTAAACCTTCAAAATGATATAGACTGTCATTAAAAATCGAAGTGTATTCATTTGAGTTGATAAGCCAATTCTTAGGCGATTGAATCTGAGAAGCTAACTTAAAATGCAAATCATGGATATTTTTAGAATATAAGCCAGCAACACCTTTATGAAGCTTAGAACCGATGTTAGCAAAATACTTCCCTAGCACCCGATTCAAAAGCATGTTCCATTTTTCTTCAGGTATACTCATTATAAATGAGCCCATCATCTTACGTAGCGATGTGGGTATATTATTTATTATTCCAAAATATTGATTGGCGAATAGGTAACGATTATAACCCCCAAATAACTCATCGCCGGCATCTCCAGTCAAAGCCACAGTAGATTTTTGCTTTACAAATTTTGCTAGTAAATAAGTAGGTATTTGTGAAGAATCTGCAAAGGGCTCATCGTAAATATCTGGTAATAAGGGGATCACATCTAGGGCATCACGCTCTGTCACGTACATATCGGAATGGTTTGTACCAATATGCTTGGCAACATCTCTAGCGTACTTAGCTTCATTATATTGATTTACATCAAAACCTATCGAAAAAGTATTTATTTTTTTCGACGATTGCGCTTGCATCAAAGCTACAATTATACTTGAATCGATACCACCAGATAAGAATGCACCCAAAGAAACATCCGCCTGCATTTGAAGATTAACCGCATTCGCTAAAACATCCTCGCACGTTTTGATTGCCTCACCAGTCGTACCCGAAAAACGAAAAGCAATACCATTTTTATAAACATCCTCAGTTGACCAGAAACGCGTTTGTTTTATATCATTTGAACCCTTGCTTATTGAAATAATGCAGCCCGGTTCTAATTTGAAAATATCCTTGTATATTGAATATGGGGCTGGAATTGAATTAAAACGCAAAAACAAAGCCAGAGTGTTTCGATCAATTTCATTATTAAAACTCGGAAATTTTTTTATAGCCTTCAGCTCCGAAGCAAAAATGAATTGGCCGTTTACCCAACCGTAATAAATTGGCTTTTCACCCATAGGATCACGCAACAGAGATAGAGATTGCAACTCTTTGTCCCATAAAGCAATTGCAAACATGCCTCTTAATTTTTTAACTGTTTCCTCTACTCCCCACGCTTCTATTGCAGCTAGTAATGTTTCAGTATCTGAATGACCTCGCCATTTGATCGAGATAATTGCGTTCAACTCATTACGCAAACTATGATGGTTATAGATCTCACCATTAAAAGCCATTACAAACCGACCAGATGCAGATTTCATCGGTTGAGCTCCTGCAGAAGATAAGTCCAAAATGGAAAGACGAGTATGCCCCAAAGCAATATTTAGTTCATCACACCAATAACCTGAAGAGTCAGGACCACGATGGCCCATCGTTGTTAACATTGAACGCAAAACATGTTCAACTGGTGACACAGTGTTTAAGTCTACGCTATTAAAAAACCCAACTATTCCACACATAGATTATTTAACCCAAACCTTATGATAATTTCTTATAAATGTTTCGATACCAAAATGTTCTTTAATACGATTACGGCAAGCCACTTTACGGGCAGACCAAGTCTGTTTCTTTGTTTGCTTTTCCTCGACTGCTCTCAAAATTGCATTCGCTAGAGCTTGTGGATTACTTGGAGGTATAATCCAACCAGTATTACCTACAATGAAGGCTGAATCGCCAACATCTGTTGCAACGCAAGGTGTTCCACAGGCCATTGCCTCAGCGATAACATTTGGGAATCCTTCGCCAAACGCGCTCGATAATACATTAATATCAATTCCATTCATTACTAGAGGAATATCTACTCTCTGTTCAAGAAGAAGGATATTTTGCTCTAAACCAAAATAATTTATTTCATTATTTAACCGCCTGTTATTTCTATTTAGATCAAGTCCGACCAACACAAACTTAAAATCTTGAATACTTGATTTAACAATACTCAATGCCCTGAGGAGCCCAAAATGATCTTTTTGCGGGTGAAAACGACCCACCATTCCTAAAAGCAAAGTTTTTGGATCAATCATTAATTCACTTCTAAACTCACACGCCAACAAATCATTGACACTGAAAAAATTAAGATCGTAGCCGTTACTTATAACAGTCATTTGAGAAGATTTATAACCCAAATCAGAATGCAAACGGGCAGCTTTATGTGCACAGCAAATAATGCCTTTTGGCAAAATACCACTGAGGTGTGCACAAAGTTTAGCCAAAATTATTGTTGATTTTTTTGACTTGTCCTTATCAAATCCCGATTGACGAATATTCCAAAAGACAGATTTAATACCAGCAAACCTCGAAATTATGCCACCAATAAAATCTGCGTGATACATCCAGGTTTGAACCACATCAGGCTTAATTAAGCGAATATATTTATATAATGACCAAAGAGCAGAAAAAGAAACCTTACCTGCTGACATATTTAAGCAAAATAATTCAATGCCATCTTTTCTGAGTAAAGGGCCATACTTACCTTCATCCATCAAACAGACAACAATATGACTTGTGGAAGTGTCATAATGACAAAGACGGTATAAAACCCCTTCCGCACCACCGTCATTCAAACTAGTAATGACATGCAAAACTTTCATAAAGCAAAAGTGAAATAAGGAAGTAAAGTATTATAAAACAACGTAGACCCTTACAATGTTGATTAAAAATAGTTTTTGGAATAAATACCCTGCTTCTTCGATATTTTGATTCGATCTTTAAACATAGGAAGCCAATATTTTTTTAGCCTTAATGCTTTAGCTCAATTTAATCAAATAGAGGTGTCATATTCCCCGGGTAGAGATAGTTTGTTGTAGATGAAACTCGTAAACAAGATCAAAGTAAACTACATTGAAATGTAAACTGGACAGAAACAACAATCAACCAAAGACCATTGTCTTAACGCCAAAAAAAGAAAAATAAATATAATTTAATCTGGAAATATAAGGCCAACCCATTTGCCTTCAAAATGAAACACCCTCCAGTTTTCACAAGTCTTTTTGCTTACAAGGTCATAAAAAAAACTATTATCTTGTATATCATCTATGATAATCCAAGATTTACTTGATAAATGGTCACGAAGAGCAGTTAAAGCTGAAGATCTTCCATTATAACTTTTATCCGAATCATAATGAAAAACATCTATATCAGCAACTTTCTTACTTATTATTTTTAGATTAGAATAATCGCCTTTTGTATATAACGACCATCTACTTTTTAAGTGCTTAGGAACGACAATGCCTATATATTGAGTAGGATTAGGAAGTCTAAAATAAGGAAAATCACTGGAGTATAAATGACCTTTTTGGTTTTTATCTAAAGCATCTAAAATTGCATAAGTTGAGAATCCTGCAGCAACTCCAGTTTCTACAACAATACTCGGCTTTAATAACCTAATAATAAAGTATAATAATGGATAAGCACCTCCACCACCTAAATCATATGGTATATTTTCTAGTGTTTTCTTTGCACTTTTGCTGACTATATTTACATGTTCTTGTATCTCTAGCCATAATTTTTTATCCAAGCAACAACAAAAATCAGAAATTTTTGTCTCATTATCTATTAACCAAGTAAAATTTTCATGGTTTGATATAAGGCTTTCCTTATCAAAAAAACGAAGCCATATTTTTTCAACCATGACACCAAATTGGCCCTGTACTAAAGCTGCTTTAAGTATATTAAATAATTTCATTTCTATTTTGAAGTCCTTAGACAATACAAGTGTTTACCTTATAATTAATAACTTTGCTAAACGTTTCCAAAAGAAAAATTCAATTGTAAGTACACTTACGGGCAATCCTGTATTCTTACTCGTATGTTAACTGATAATATAATTTGAACATGAACGAAATAAGTAAAATCTTGTGTCGCTATACTAAATAATCTATGTAAACACAGCGACACAAATACTTAAACCATTACAGCAATTGCACCCATCTAGCTATCTTAAGCTCATTCCTATTCAAGAGTAACTGTTATTATATAACAACAGTTTCCATTCACACCTTTCTCTTTATCAACTATTCTATTAGATATCTTGCTTTAATCTCAGCACTAAAACTTAGAAAAACAATGCCATAAAGACTATTTTTTGATATAGGTAGACACAAAATGACTATCTGTGAAATAACTTAGAAACTTATTAGCCAATAAAAACTTTCCTAAAAATAAAAACTCTCTTCTAGACGTCCAATTAGTTCTTAAATGTTTACATCTAAAATTTTCTAACATTTTTTGCCATACACGTGGAGGTTGGTGTAAATTCCATTCGATGGTTGGGGCTAAGGGATTTTTTATTCCTAGATCATTCCAAAAATTTTTATTAGAGCAGTCAGCAACAATAATAGTTGCTCCCTTTTTTGCTCTCATTATTATTGGCTCTAACCTAGCGGAGAATTCTTTCCAATATTTTTGACTACTTACAATATCAGCAATAATTTCTTCACCAATATGATTTATTGAATTATGCATTAAGATAATATCAAATTTCTCATCTATTGGCAGACTTTCAACATAACCCTTATGTAACTTAACTGCATTACCGTAAACTTTTGATAATTTTTCATATTGGGTTATCATTAGAGTATTTGAACCGTCTTCAAAAGGGTCAACTATCGTACATCTACATGAATTATCTGAATGAGCAGCAAAAAAAGATGCTATACCATTGCCACCACCCAAATCTAATAGAGATTTAGTTTTTAGATTAACACCTTCAAAAATATAATTTCTAAAGTAAAAGCCATAACCAAAACTTCTTTTAATAGAACAAATTTTTAGATTCTTATCAAAATTATTTTTAAACACTTGGAATCAATCATAATAATTTAATAATTATAAATAAGATTATATATATCATAATATTTTATAAAATTAGTCCAACAATCCATTTTTTACTCGAATACAATTACTTAAGAGAAAATCAACTGTTTAGACTAGTTACATTAATTTGAGTTTGCTTAATATACTAGAATATTATTACTTTTTCAAAAGCGCTTTTGTGTTAATTAACCCAGTGATTGTTTGGGGATGTTTTTAGCCGATGGTATTCCAGGTTTGATTTGTTTTTTTAACGAAATAATCGCAAATAAGAAAAAATATAAAAACACAAAATCAAACGAGCTCCCTGCTAAAAATGTCGTATCTGACAAGCCTCTTAGAAGTAATACAAAGAAACAAGAAAAATATACAAAATTTACAGAATACATTTTTAAAAGTGAGTACGAAAATAAGCATATCAAAATAATACCAAAAAACCCCATGCGTTGATGCAATAAAAAGTAAGAACTGTGAAGATTGCTAAAACCATAAAAGCTCTCGCTTAAACTTGAGCCGAATAAAAAACGTGTAATATCCAACTTCTCAAAATATTCAATCCAAACATCAAGGCGCCCACCTAATTCACTCAGGTTTTTCAATTTAATTAATATCTCGTTTGAAAAGTAAAGTGAAGTGGATACATCTATTATATCGCCAAACATTATCCACAGTCCTAGGATTAAATAAACAAAAGCAAAGAACAGAATTATTTTATGTGTCCATAAGGATCTGGAAAACTTGTAGTACGCCAGTAAAAATAAAAAGATCAAACAAGAAATTATACCACCAAAACCAATTGAAACAATTGAAACAAGAAAAATAAGGAAAACTGGTAGCAGGCTTATTTGCCGACCTGATGTCAAAGTGCTAATGTAAAGAAGAGCAGCGGCATTTATGAAATAAACTGAAATATGATTCCTACTATACGCAAATAAAGAATGAAGAGTAGAATCAAGTACAAATTTACTTACAAAAAAATATACAATAGATCCATAAAAAATTATCCAACAGAATT